>CALISK010000293.1 GCA_938041625.1 uncultured Tenacibaculum sp.
TTTTACAAATCAATTTCCTTCAAAGCTTTAATATTATTACGTTCTAAAAAAGCATCAATAGTTTCAAAATGTTCAATGACACGTTTTTCTTTAAATTCAAATACTTTTTCTGATAAACCTTGTAAAAAATCTCTATCGTGCGATACTAAAATTAGTGTACCATCATAATTTAATAAAGCTTCTTTTATAACATCTTTCGATTTTAAATCTAAATGATTGGTAGGTTCATCTAAAATCAACAAGTTTACGGGCTCTAATAATAGTTTAACCATTGCTAAACGTGTTTTTTCACCACCAGAGAGCACTTTTACTTTTTTCTCTAAATCGTCACCACTAAACATAAAACGACCCAATATGTTTTTTACTTGTGTACGAATATCACCTTCAGCAACTTCATCTACGGTTTGAAAAATAGTTAAATCAGGATCTAATAAAGAAGCTTGATTTTGAGCAAAATACCCAACTTTAGCATTATGACCTAAGCCACCTTCACCTTCAAAATCAATTTCTCCCATAATAGCTTTTATCATGGTCGATTTCCCTTCTCCGTTTCTACCTACAAATGATACTTTTTCACCTCTAGCAATTGAAAAACTAGCATCTTTAAAAACAGTTAAATCACCATACTTTTTAGTTAATCCTTCTACCTTTACAGGGTAATCGCCAGATCTAGGAGAAGGAGGGAAGCGTAATTTTAAAGCAGAAGTATCTACTTCATCAATTTCTACAGGAACTAGTTTTTCTAGCATACGCTCTCTAGAAGATACTTGATTTGTTTTAGAATAGGTTCCTTTAAAACGTTCAATAAAAGCTTTAGTATCTGCAATAAATTTTTGTTGCTCTTCGTATGCTTTTAATTGATGAGACCTACGTTCTTTTCGTAATTCTAAATAATGTGAGTAGTTTGCTTTATAATCATGAATAGTACCCATAGTAACTTCTATGGTACGATTAGTAATATTATCTATAAACGCTTTATCGTGAGAAATAACAACAACGGCTTTAGCTTTATTTAGTAAAAAGTTTTCTAGCCAAATTACAGATTCAATATCTACGTGGTTTGTAGGTTCATCTAATAAGATTAAATCAGGTTTTTGCAATAAAATTTTAGCCAATTCTATACGCATTCTCCAACCACCACTAAATTCAGATGTTAATCGATCAAAATCATGTTGTTTAAAACCTAATCCTTTTAAAGCTTTTTCTACTTCAGCTTCATAATTAATTTCTTCTAAAGCATAATATTTTTCTCCTAAATCAGAAACACGTTCTATAATTTTCATATAACTATCCGATTCATAATCTGTACGTGTTTCTAATTGTTTGTTTAAATCATCCATTTCAGCTTTCATTTCAAAAATTCCTTGAAATGCTTTTGAAGCTTCTTCTTTAACGGTACAATTATCTTCCATTAACAAATGCTGCGGTAAATAGGCAATAACGGTACCCTTAGGACAACGTACAGCCCCTTTTGTAGGGGAAGAAACACCAGCAATAATTTTCATCATAGTAGATTTTCCTGCGCCATTTTTCCCCATTAAAGCAATTTTATCGTTTTCATTAATTACAAACGAAACATCGCTAAATAAGGCATTACCACTAAACTCTACTTTTAATTGATCTACTGTAATCATATCCTACCTATTTTAAAGCTGCGAAAATAGTAATTTTGTAGGTTCTTAGTTGAAAATAACTAAAATCTATTTATGGCACGAGTTTTGATATAATATATAATGTATGGAGACGTCCATACTCTTTTTCATAGCAATTTCCCCGCTCTTCTTAGAGCGGGTTTTTTTATTATGTTCTAATTTTTATTCATTTTAAAAAAGATTCCTTTCATCTATACTTTGTTTACAATAAACTAATTATTAAAAATATTACTTTATCATTTTGTTATATTTATAATATAGTTTTTAACATTCATTATAGAAAATATATAGGTTTGTTAAGTTTTCATAAAGAAGTTTTCCGGGGGGATTGCTTCTTTATTTTTTATTGTATATTTAACATAGTAGAAATTAGTTTGTAGTTGATAACTACGTCCGACCCCCGAGTTGGAAAAATGAAAGCCCTTATTATGAGGGCTTTTTTATTGAATCAATTTTTAATAAGATGCCATAATTGATATATCATAAGTATGTAATTTAAAAGAACTATAAATTTATATAATTATTGTAATTTTTTTAAAAGTCTTTCGTCTAAAGTAATCCCATTAATATTTTTGAAAAGGAGTTGACCCTGGGGGGGGAAGCTTCTTTTCTTTTTTATGAAAAATAATTATATAAATCGCAATTATATCAATATTTAGAAAATTAATGGTTAGTTGTGGTTTATAAACTTTTTTTTAATAATTTATTACATTAGGGTTTTGTGTTTAAATACCATGTTATCAGTTATTTGTGTTTTTGTTCGTATATTTAGATGTTACAAACTTTAAATTATTAATTATGTTTAAAAACATTTCAAACTTAGGAAAGGCTTTAAAAAAATCTGAACAAAAAACTATAAAAGGAGGAATTGGTTGTACACCTTATGGCTGCTGGCTCAGATATGGAGGACCATGGCTTACTCCAGAAGATTTCTTTTGTAGTAATAATATTTGTGGAATTGAAGCTTTTTAAGTTTCAGTTTTTATTACATTGGCGGACTCGTTCCGCCTTTTATTTTTAAATTATAGAATAAATAAGCAATTACTTTTTTAGGCAAAGGTTAATAATTCTTGATTTCTTGAAAGGAAATATTATTAATGACTGTTGGTCGATTATATAATTTTGAGTTTAAAGGTTTTTTTCATTCATCATCTTACTTTAATACTGGAATGCAACTATGCGATATTACTTTTTATTTAAAGATTTATTTTGATTAATTAACATACTTAAATTTATGTAGGAGTTCATTAAATTAAAGAATAAATTATAAAGGAGTGTAATGAAAGGACAGGTCTTTTTATTTCTGTATTTTTAAAATTTATCACTTAATTTTCTTTAAAATGTAATTTTTAGTTAATAAAATGTTATTTTTGTATTAAATAAAAATTTATTATTTAGTCGGGGGGCTTTTTAATAAAGATTTAAAGCTCCTTTAAAAAGGAGCTTTTTCATTTTAGAATTATTTATAAATAATAAATTTCTTCAAAATCGTTTATTTTGAGAATTCCTTTAGAAGTCTACCTAATCTTACTATTTAACTACATATTAATGTATCTTATCTAAAAAAATAAATTTATCCGTTTTGTTTATTTAAATTTATGTAGAAGTTGATTAAACTAAGAATAAAATAAATAAGTATGTAAATTCTAAAGAAGTGTTTCGGGGGGAACACTTCTTTTTTTGCCGCACATTTTATTCTTAAGCTAGTTTAACTATATTTATATATCAGTATCAATATTTATTATTATAATTCTTTTCTCTATTTATACATATAAAAAAGAAAATGATTCAAAAATAGACGAATCAATTAAGAAAGATTTCGATAGAAGAGATCCTTTTGATACGTATGATGATTTTTAAAATTGAAAATGTAACAGTAAACAATAATCTTTTATTTGTTATTTAAAACTTATGAAGTTAAGAGTAAAAATTTATATTATTTTTTCAGTATTAATTTCACTACCAACAATACTTATTGATTGTGATAGCAATATAATCCTTTGTTCTTTTAGACCTTTTTTATGGTTTATTTCTGTAGTATTACTCTTTCTTACTTATGTAATTCTATTCGGTAAGAAAAAGTAAAAATTATTGTTAAGACATTTTTAGAGTAATAGCATCGTTTTTAAGAGGTTTTTTAACTATATAAACCTAATAGGGTGTTTTACCTTTCTTTCGTATTTACAATTTTAACTATCTTGTGGCTATATAGTTTATCTCCCCCGATAACAAAAGTTTTGTTTTTATAAGCCTTTCATTTATGAGAGGCTTTTTAGTTTATCTTAAATTCTTTCTTTTCAATTAACATAATACAATTTTTTGTTATCTATTATATTGAAGTTATGGTTTCCGTAATCATAGATTACTTTATTTATACTTTCTTCTGATTTTTAATCATTTATTTTTAACGTAAGTTAGATATAATAAATATTCCTAAAATGGTTGATATAAAACTTCAGATAATTACTATATTATTTTTACTTTTTTGGTAAGGTTTAATATAGTAAACGTAGGAGAAAGGATAAGCCTATATTTCGGTCTATAATTTAACTAAATATAAATAAAAACATAGCTTTGGAATTAACACAAAGCTATGTTTTTTGTACATACTGTATGCTATCTATTTTTTTCTTAACTCAACCCTTCTATTTTCGGCTCTATTTTCTTCAGTAGAATTATTAATTATTGGTTTTGTTTCTCCAAAACCTTGACTTTGTAATCTATTTTCATCTATCCCTTCATCTACTAATGCAAATAAAACGGATCTTGCTCTATTTTTTGACAGTTTTAAATTAGAAGCATCATTTCCTATATCATCAGTATGGCCTTCTATACTAATTTCAAGCTTAGCATTGTTTTTAAGCATTGTACTAATTTCATTAATAATAGCGTAAGAATCAGGTTTTATTCTTGATTTTCCAGTTTCAAAATTAATATGCAATGCTATAAATCCATTAGCATCAATTTCTTCTTTAATTTTGTCGGCTGTTATTTTTTCAATAGTTTGTTTAAAAACTGTTTCTTCAACAATCGCCATTGTATTTTCACCTAGTTGAAATCCTAATTTTCTATTATCTTGCTTTAAAACCCACATTTGTATGTTCTTTACATTACGAAAAGGAACTGTAAATTTATCGTCATAGTTCTGCCAATATTCTTCTTTATATTCCTGTGTAATTTCTCCTGTATGTATTTGAGTTGCTCCAATAGATTTTAGATAATCACCTATACTTTTTTCAAAATAATACTGTTCCCATTTTTTATCTGGATTTTCCATTGCATATTCTGTAAACTTCACTTTACCTTCTATATCAAAAGTTGAGTTAGAAGTTTTATAAAACATTCTCAGTTTACTAAAATCTAATTCATAATTATCGGACTTATCATCCGTTACTTTTATTCCTTTGGGAGGAGTTAAAAAAGGGAAAGAGCCAATATTTTTAGTATTCAATTTGATGTTTTTCCAAGAAAATTTTTCTGGAATTTCTTTTTTGATTTCTTTTTTTTGTTTCGTTTCTTGTTTTTTAATTTGGTCGGTTTTGTTTTGTTTTGTTTCTCTTTTTTTACAAGAAATAAGAAGAAATATTACTAAGACAAATAAGGTGCTGTTTTTCATATTGTTTGTTTTTAAGCTTGTAGATAACATTGTGTATAATAATAGTAAGGGATTAAGAAGGACTTACTTTTAAATTACGAGCTTAGTCAAATTTACAATTTTATAGTTAATCTTAGTTTGATAGGAAGCCTTTATTATTTTTATAATTGGTGCCTTTAGTTTATTATGTTCAGTAGTTTTAAAATAAAACTATTTTAAGTAACAGATAAAAGTATGAGATGACTTTAGTAAGATGTTTGAGAAGTTATTACTGTTATAAATAGACAAATTAAAATCAAGAAAAATATTACTAAAAAAGCCAAAGCTGTCTACAAATCCAAAATACTTTTGTTAATTAAAAGTACCTGTAAAAGACTTGGATGCTCATTTAGCACAAATACGGCATATTAGTAGTAGAGATAAAACTATATTTCGTAAATCAAAGTAAGATAAAACGAACGAAGAACAAAGGACGCTAAGCGCCAATAAACAGGAGTTAGCTAGTATTGTATCACGAAATAAGAAATGGAAGAAAGACCAAAATCATCGTCTGGGAGCCAATAATAAAGGAAGTCGTTACACCAGTAATAAAATACATTACAGTCCTACAGATCCAGATGCACGAATTAGTGTAAAACCAGGTAAGGCACGAAAATTAAATTATAATAGTCAACTTAGTGTAGATACAGCAAATCATGCCGATAAAAAAGACAGCCTATGTTTAAAAGATATTGTAAACCGTTTGCATAAACGATTATGGTGCTCAGTTTTTTTTATTAGAAAACTGTATAGCCGATACAGGGTATAGTAGTGGTGAGGTATATGCTTATTTAGAAAAAAAGGGATCACCAGTTTTAGACCATCTCATGGAACTTACAAAGGCGGATCAGAAGGTTTTATTTATCATAAAAAAAAAGATTATTATCAATGTTCAGAAGGAAAAAATGATTCCATTTAAAAAAGTATTTTTAGATTATAGAACACAAACAAAGAAAAAAGAATATCAAGTAAACTATGTAAAACATGTCCTATAAAGAAGCAATGCTTAGGAAAAACAGTAAAAGAGAAAAAGTTTAGTGTTACTTATTACCGAGAAGAATATGAACGTAATAACAAACGAGTGCATAGTAAACAAGAGCTTTATATAAAAGGCAAACGGCAAAGTACTGTAGTGCCCGTTTTTGGCACATTAACCCAGTTTATGGGACTTCGAAAAATAAATACATTAGGAATTAAGCAGGCAAATAAGGTGATGCATGTATCTGTAATGGCCTATAATTTGAAAAAGTATTTAAAACTTATAAAAAGTCTATAAAAAGTCTATAAAAAGTAAGGTTAAGACCATAAATACATTGTTTTTAATAAAATGGATATTCATAGGCTTTAGATATTACTTTTTAAGCCACTTTAAATTAAAAACAGTTTACGATAACTAAAAAAACAAGCCTCTTAAAAAGGTTTGTTTAAAGTTGTTTTTTTGTGAAATTATAGGGTTGTGCAACGGTTACCGGTGTTGGCAACCATTTTTTAGTATTCATAAAACTCCTTTAATTCAAAGTTGTATTTTTGCTCCTGCTGACTTAAAGTCTTTATAATATGAAATCTATGTTTATAGCCTGTCAAAACAATAATTGTCTTATTTTTATTTTTTTTAACAATATTCAAAATATTATTTGATAAAGCATTATTTCTAATTTTTTCTTCAAAATTAGCCCACTTATTAAAGTAATCTCTAATTGTAATAGTATCCCATTTTGCGTCAATCAGTTTAGACGCGACAAATTCATCTCTTTTGTCGATGATTTTTTTAACTCCGAAATATTGATAATACATTAAACTATCTATTGCTTTATCTGTAGTATGACTATTTAGGGAATTTAAATTTTGGTTATTTATTGAGTCGGATAAAACCCAAAAATGTTCAAACCTCTTCCATATTTCTTTTTCTTTAGATGAAAAGAGGTTTTCATGATTTAACTTATTTAGCACTTTAAATGCAGTATTTTCTTCTGAAAAAATCCCAATACTTTTTCGGTATTCATTTCTCCCTTCAAATTCTATTGGTCTTATTTTAACAGAAGGGTATTCTTTTTTATATTTTATAACAGCATTGTATTCATTTTCATCAAATGTCTTTTTAAAAGAAAAGTCAGAATTGAAAATTGTAGAATCGGCTTCCATTAAAATAAAATCAGGATTAACTCTTTTCAACACTTGATAAATTGAATCAGAGTTTATTTTCTCGGTTGGAAAATGTACTGTTCCTAGAACTGTAAGCTTTGTATATGTGGTATTCTGACTACAAGAAATGATTGACAATAGTACAATTCCGAATATAATTTTTTTAAACATAGAAGAAGTTTACTGTGAAGACGATAAATAGCAACATTTGTTACAGTTTCTTTAATGGTTGCCAATGGTCAGTATAAGAAATCGTAGGGCAGGTGATGGGCACTGCATTTCGATTTGATATTAAACCAAATATAATATTTTGCTTTTATCTTCAAGATTGAAACGCCAAATTTATATTTGGCGACTCAGCAAGAAAGCACAAGCCTTTGTTCAAAACACTTAATCCATCCTATCCATTCGTCTTGTTTAAATTCCGCTTCTTTTATTTTTCCTAAATTGTCTATATCGTCTCCTAATATACTATCTATAAGTCAAAATAATGAACGTTCTATAGGGTGTAAGTCCTGGTTACGAAGAAGTAAAGAACTTAAGTAAAGCAAGTGGCAAGTTTGTTTGGAGTAATACATAGATTGAAGTAAGCCAGACTGCGTAAGCTGTACTGACGAACAGAAACTGGATAAGAGGCTATAAGATTGGATGAGTAAGCACATGATTTCGATGTCCTAAACCTTTCTTTTTTTTAGAAAGAATAATCGAAATAGTAGATTCAGCAGGGATAGCTTAAAGGGGATTTATCTTACCGAGGGAGGTCTCTATAATTACGAGTTGGTAAAATACAGAAGTCAGCAGAAGCTATAGTACTTAAAGGAAACGAGCTTTAACAAAAAGTAAAAAGGTCTCACAAATTAAGGAAGGGCAGCAATTCACACGGGAGTATTACTACGATAATGATAGTTTTCTAGTAGTAATATAGAGCTTTTTTTTAAGCGAGACATCTTAGGGAGAAACTAAGCATCATTAACGGACCGCCGTATACGAGACCTCTATGTACGCTGGTGTGAGAGGCGCACTTTTTTCAATTATGGAGAGAGCTGTCTACTCGATTTGATAAATTGGTGTTTTTTAAATTATTTTAGTCCGTTTAATGTGAAACTACTTTCAGTCCGATAATTGAGACAATCAATGTCGCAATGAAAAATAGTCGCCAAAATGTTACTGGTTCTTTAAAAATGAAAATCCCAACCAAAACTGTCCCTACAGCGCCAATACCTGTCCAAACGGCATATGCTGTACCAATGGGTAGCTGTTGAGTCATTTTTACAAGAAGAAACATACTTATTCCTAAACAAACCAAGAATCCTATGTACCAATAAGTTGACTCAATTCCTATTGTCTTTTTTGCTTTTCCTAGGCAAGCTGCAAAAGCGACTTCAAAAAGCCCTGCAATTATTAATAATACCCAATTCATTAGCTTTTTATTTCGAAAATGCATTCAAAATTTCCATTGCTTCGTCTGTGTCTTTTTTATCAACAAAAATATGGTCATGATAATAAGCTGCAACTACATTACAACTAATTCCATTTTTGGATAATGCATTTGAAAATGCAGCTGTTAGACCAACTGCTTCTAAAGAAGAATGAACTGTAAGTGTAATCCAAGACGCCACAAAAGAATAGTCTAAACCAAATTGATCTGCCACTTCTTTTTTAGCAACAATGGTAGTACTTTCTTCTTCTTTAAAAGTCATTATAATTTGGCTCAATTTTATTCGCTCCAAATTTTTTGTTTTACAAAATACAAATTCGCCTAAATTGTGTTCAGGTTTCATGGATTTTAAAAGTGTTTCTAAATTTTTTTCTGCACTCATTTATTTAGTGCTATTATTTATTAGTATTTGTAGTTCCTTTAAGGTTGCTTCGCCAACGCTATGGGCCGATTGTGGGTTTTGGCCTGTCACCAATCTTTTATCAGTAACAACATGCTTTGTAAAAGGTGCGGACTTTTCGAAAATGGCGCCATGCTCTATTAATTGATCTTCGAGTAAAAAAGGAACTACATTTTCTAGTTTTACTTTTACCTCTTCTTCATTGGTAAAAGCATTTACTTTTTTACCGTCTACAAGATACGAACCATTGCTTAATTTAATGTTTACAATACCAGCAGGGCCATGGCAAACAGCACTTACCACCCCATTGTTTTCATAGATT
This sequence comes from uncultured Tenacibaculum sp., assembly GCA_938041625.1. GTDB lineage: Bacteria > Bacteroidota > Bacteroidia > Flavobacteriales > Flavobacteriaceae > Polaribacter. The sequence goes on from CALISK010000293.1 coordinate 9,589, forward strand.
TGTTTGGCTATTTCGGCAATTTCAAAATTATCTACAAAATCCCACATAGCCCCGTGACCACCTGCATAATGAATGGCTACATAATCATCAGGGGTTACTTCATTCGGTTTTTTTGTGTTTTCAATTTTGTTACGGTAGATGTCGTTATCCCAAAATTTCTTATTAATAGAATCATTCATATCAAATGCGTCTACGGGTGCTTTTCCGCCTTGTGGGCTTACAAAATCTATTTCGTAACCAGCAGAATGTAATACATCCCATGGATGAGAAACTTCACCTAAATAATATCCTGTTTTTTCTCCTGTATTTCCTTTTTCACTATGGCTAGTAACTACAAATAGTATCTTTCTTGGGGCTTTAATTTCTGTTTTCACAGTTGTTTTCTCTGTATTGGTTTTATTATTGTTATAGCGTATAAGAAGAACCGTAAATAATGATAGAATAAGAAGTGTTTTAATTTTTATAGTATTTGGCATCTCTAAATTTATTTTAAAATAAGGTTTTAGATTATTCCTATTAATAAGAGGTAAAAGCAATTTTGCATCCTCTTAATTGTGAATAATGTTACAGGACAAAAGTCTTAAATACTTGTGAAAAACTATTTAACAAATGATAAAAACGATATTTATTTTATGTTCGCTCTAATTCTACTTAGGCTAACTTGAGTGATCCCTAAATATGAAGCTATATGTGATAATTGTACGCGCTGTATAATGCTCGGGTAATTTTCTATAAGAGCCAGATATCTTTCGGTTGCGGTATTAAATTGTAAAGCAATAAGTCGTTTTTCTGATTTAATAAGCTCTAATTCTGAAAATTTACGTCCCCAATTTGCAATATGAATGTTTTCTAGAAAAAGTTTTTGAAGCTTTTCTATTTTTAATTCGTAGAGTACGCAATCTTCCAATAATTCTACATCTTCGTAGCCTTTTTGATTATTGACATAACTTTGCATTGAAACAATAGGGTCTCCTTCTTTACCAAACCAAAAAGTGATTTGATTGTCATCTGAATAAGCATAAGCTCTTGCTATTCCTTTTTTAATAAAATATATACTTGTTTCAATTTTATTTGCTTTAAATAAAATATGCCCTTTTGGAAACTTAATTTCGATAATTGTTTCTTTTATTAAATTTTTTGATTTGCTTGTTAGTGGATATATATTATCAATAATTTGGTTTATTTCCATATATTTATTAGAAATCAATTATTTACGATTAAGATTTGTCATCTAGTCTTAAATGAAGTGTTTAGTTTGAGTGCTTTAATGTCTAGTCCTGAAATATGGCTACAGGTTAAAATTGATTTTAAGCTGATAATTTATATACCATATTCGGTGTTTTATAGTTTAAAGATAAGTGTAATCTTATTTCGTTGTATAAATTAATTGCATTTTTTGTAGCTCTC
>CALISK010000294.1 GCA_938041625.1 uncultured Tenacibaculum sp.
TTTAAGTGATGACGATAACTATTCAACATTTAAAATTCAATTTAAAAATGGAGAAGAAAAAATATTAATTCTATCAAATAGAAATAGTAAAGCTAAAAAAGAGCATTCAACAAGAATACATAATAAAGATTATTCTTGGACCGGAGCTTATTATTATAATTTTTAAAAATAGATATAAATGAAAACATTTGGAGCAAGTAAAGAGTTTTTAATGGCAGAAGACTTAGAATGGGAAGTTGTAGGAGAAGGAGTAAAAAGAAAAATTATGGGGTATGATGATAAGATAATGCTTGTGGTTGTTGAGTTTGATGAAGGTGGAATAGGTTATAAACACGAGCATCATCATTCACAAGTAACTTATGTAGAGAGTGGTGAATTTGATTTTTCTATAGGAGAGGTAACAAAAACGGTAAAAGGAGGGGATTCAGTTTATATACCACCTCATGTAATACATGGTGCTATTTGTACAAAAGCGGGTACTTTAATAGATGTTTTTAGTCCTATTAGAGAAGATTTTATGAAATAATTTGTTTTGAGCATGTCTTTATTAAGATTCTGATAAAATAGTAGGCTTTTTTTTGGGTAATTGTTTGTTTTAGTGAAAAAAAAACATATATTTGGTAAACCAAACTGGTAAACCAATTTGGTTTACCAAAAAATAAACAAATGATACCAAATTTGAATTAATCAAAAGAAAAAAAGGATAGGTGCACGCCTATCCTTTTAAAAATACTTCGTCTGAAGGAAGTATAAACTAACACGTAATCTTTAGAATAAGTGTGAGTAGTTCAAAAGTACTAAAAACTAATCTTAGTGTTTAAATTTTTGAAAACTTATTTTAGATTATGTAGCAAAAGAAAAAGCATACTCCTTTTAGAAGGAGTAAATGAGTTACATTTTTTTAAAACAAAAAGACTATTATGAACTTAAAATTTAAAGTACCATTATTAATGGTAATGCTTGTTAATATTTGCGTTTTTGCGCAAGAAAGATATACGCTGAAGGGGACAGTAGTATCGCAAGCAGACAATGAAACACTTCCTGGTGTGGCAGTAATTGTTCAGAATACAACTAAAGGAACAGAATCAGACTTTAATGGTAATTTTACAATTAAAGTAAAAAAAGGGGATATTCTAGAATTTTCTTTTGTAGGATTTACTAAACAAAAAATCACAATTAATAATCAAAAAACTTTAAATGTAAAGATGTTAGAAAGTTCTAGTGTCTTAGAAGAAGTTGTAATTGTAGGTTATGGAACGCAAAAAAAATCTCACTTAACAGGAGCAATTTCTAAAGTAAAGAATGAAAAGTTAGATCAGATAGCTGTTTCAAGGATAGATGATGCGTTAGTAGGTCAAGTTTCAGGGGTACAAATTTCTGCTACAGAAGGAGAAGCTGGTTCAGATCCAACTATTCGAATTAGAGGAATTGGTTCAATTACAGGAGAATTAAGTCCGTTAATTGTTGTCGATGGTTTGGCAGTTGATAATGATTATTTAAGTGCATTAGATATGAATACTGTAGAATCATTTGAAGTATTAAAAGATGCTGCATCTACAGCTATTTATGGTTCAAGAGGAGCAAGAGGAGTTATAATGATTACAACGAAACAAGGGAAACTAGGAAAGACTAAGTTTAGTTATAACACATTTACAGGTTTTAAAACAGCAAGACAAAGTGATGCTTATTATACTACGGTAGCAGAAACAGCTGCTGCTGAATTAAAAGCTGTGGGGTCAGTTTCGGATAGAACACGTTATAAACAATTACTTGGTGTAGATACCAATTGGCAAGAAATAATTTTTGACGGAGGTGTCATTACAAACCATTCATTTAGTGCTAGAGGTGGTAATAAAGATACAAAGTTTAGTGCTTCTATGAATTATTTACATGATGAAGGAGTTTTATTAACAGATGATTTTAAAAAATACAATTTTAGCTTAAAAGTAGATACTAAAATAAATAAGAAGTTGTCATTTGGAGCTAGAATTACTCCAACTTTTACAGATAGAAGACGTTTTGATGGTTCTGCCCACGATATATTAAGACAACCTTCATGGTTACCATTATATTTGGATGAAAATACGATTAAATTTGTTAATAGAACAAGAGACAACGGTAAATACGCAAACGTTAAAGTTGGAGATTACGCTATACAAAGAATGTTTGATGATTTTGATTTAGCAACAGGTTTACCAGTACCTAGTGGAGGAAGTGGTTTAGATATTAGTAACACTTCTAATACCAACCCAGCAGCAAAAGTTTTAGAAAGAGAGCGTACAGATGATAAATTTAAAGTATTTGGTTCTATGTATGCTAAATTTAAAATAGCAGATGCACTAACTTTTAAAACAACTATTGGGGGTGATTTTCAAAATTCAAGATTTAGAAGATGGCAAGGGGTTGAATCTGATAGAAGAGGAGCAGCTAGAGCATCCTTAACGCTAACAAAGTTTAATAGAATTCATTTAATAACAGAAAATTATTTCACATATGATAAAACTTTTGGAAAGCATGAATTAGATGCTGTAGCTGGTATGAGTGCCGAAAGTTGGAATACAGAAATAGATGGATCTTTTGGAGCTGGTTATTCATCTGATTTAATACAAACCTTATCTGCAGCAGATCAGACGACGGTTATTAGTAATTCAGAAAGTTTTGAAGAAAATTTATTGTCATTCTATGGTAGGTTAAACTATGCTTATGACGATGCAAGATTTTTAGCATCTATAAGTGTAAGAACTGATGGTTCTTCTTTATTTGGGCCAAATAATAAATACGGTTTTTTTCCTGCAGCTTCAGTAGGTTGGAATATACACAGAGAAGATTTCTTAAGCGAATCAGATGTTGTTAACATTTTAAAATTAAGAGTAAGTTATGGTATAACAGGAAATAAAGATGTTAGAACTTTTCCACGAAGCAATCAGGTAGAAAGTTATCCATACCTCTCTTTATTAGGGCCAAGTACTGCAATATTTGATGGAAATACTTCTGTTTCAGGGATAAATCCAATAAATATTGCAAACCCAGATTTAAGATGGGAAAAGTCAATTGAATTTAATCCAGGTGTTGATTTTGGATTATTTAATGGTATTGTTTCTGGTTCCTTAGATTATTATATAAAAACTAGTGAAGACTTACTTATAGATAATCCAGTATCAACTACTACTGGTTTTGCAAGTTCTTTAATTAATATAGGAGAAGTTAAAAATCAAGGTATAGAATTAGAGTTAAGAACAAGAAATATTTCTAATGAAAACTTTAGATGGTCTTCAACATTAATTGCTTCTCATAATAAAAATACTTTAGTAGATTTTGCAGATTCAAATGGACAAATTCAAAATGTTGATTCTAAAAGAGCAGCAGAATGGATTAATTTGGTAGGTAACCCAATATCTTCTTTTTACGGTTGGGTTGTAGATAGTGAAATTCCATTAGAGTTTTTAAAAGATCCATATCATCCAATAGGTGCACAAGCACAAGATGTATATGTTAAAGATTTAAATGGTGATGGTTTAATAGATGATGATGATAAAACTATTCTGGGTAGCCCATATCCAGATTTAGTTTGGAGTTTAGCTAATGAGTTTAAAATTGGAAATGTAGATGTAAGTTTTATGTTTCAAGGAAGTCATGGAGCAGAGATAAGAAACATGGGAGATCAATATATTTTTAATCATTTTAATGGCTCTCAGGATTTTGTTTCATCAACCCCAAATCAAGGTTTTATTAAGCAAAAAATATTTACTAATAGTATAATACAAGATGCGTCTTTTATAGCATTACGTAA
>CALISK010000295.1 GCA_938041625.1 uncultured Tenacibaculum sp.
CAGCAATAAAAGATCATGAAGTAAATAATCAAATAGACAAAGTGCTTTTAATTTTCAGTAGCCTTAATGAGAAAATTAATACGATTTATAGTAAAAAAGAATTTGATAAAGAGGTAGATTTAGAAAACTTTTTTGAATTAAATGAAGATGAAAAGGATCAAAAAATAAAATAACCTTAAAAAACTAGTTTTAAATCAAAATAGTTATGATTGATTTAAAACTAGTTTTTTGAAAATAGGATTCATTTAAATATTAGAAGTCTTTATTTGTTACTGCTTTTATTTTTTATAAATTACTGGTAGTTATGGTTTTTGTTTGTGAGTCGGTAAACTTAAGTGGTTGGTGAGCATTGTTAAATTAGTTTAAACTTCTTGTAGTATCAAAACCTTAAAATTATTTATTTTGATGTTTCTAATTTTTTTTCAAAAAGAGAAATTATTTCGTTTGATTTTTTTCCAAGAGCTTTTGTTGCAAATTCTTTAGAGTTATAAAACATTTTTTTATCTTTTTTTATAATTGCAGATTGAAATTTACTAAAACATAAAATATAAAGACTAGTTTCTACATCTGTATTCCCGTATAAATGGATATATTTATCTTTAAGTTCTAAAAGTTTATTGGATAATTCAATAGGAATGTCTTGAGCAAAATATATTAATGTTGAAAAAAACTCTTCAGATAATATATTTGGTTTTTTATTCAGGTATTTCTTAAATTCTTTAGAAATTGAAATTTTAACTTGATCTCTATTTACATAATCAATATAAAATTTCGGATATTTAGATATATCTATTGTGTTAGAATATCCTTTTAAAAATTTGTTATTGTCATTTAATTCTATTCCATTTTTTGAGAAATCTAAAAGGTTCTTACTTAGTTGTCTAAAGTTTTCTCCAGAAAAGCCATATTTTCGATTTAAGACATATCCTTGAGAATTAAGAATAATTGCTGTAGGATAACTATTAACATGGTGCTTTTTTGAAAGATTATAAACACTATCATTTTCGGCATTATATTTTAAGAAAATAAAATTTTCACTTAGCTTTTTCTGAATAGATTTATTTTGGAAAACTAATTTATCCATTTCTTTACAAGGTTTACACCAAACTGTATAAAAATCAATAAAAAGTAGTTTGTTTTCTTTTTTTGCTGTTTTTAAAGCTTTATCGTAGTCTTGTTCAATGATAATTAAATCATTAGATATGTTTATATCTTTGTTGTTTTTACAACCAAATAATAATGAAACTATTATGATTAGTTTTATGTTTTTCATATCGTTTCTTATTTACGTAATAGTATATTTCCACTAATTGTATTAAGTACTAGAGAAGTTGTTCCTTTTCCTATTTTACCTTTTATGATATTCGTTGATGGTTTCTTATTATTGAAGTCAATATTTAAATTTGAGTATACAGTACCTGTTACTGTTTTAGCTTTAAATTCAACATCTGAAACAGATAAGTCGATATCTCCACTTATTGTTTTTAAATTCATTTTCTTAGAAAACTTTTTTATAGTAATATCTCCACTGATTAAATTTAAGGTTAAATTACCTTTGTATTCAGAAGAGGTTACACTACCAGAAATACTTTTAATTTTTAAATCAATGTTTTTTGGAGCGTAGATAATATAATTTACTACCACCTCGTTATGTTGTGTGGAATGATTATAACAACTATCTCCATTATGAGTAATTGTCACTCCTTTTTGCTGTTTTTTAAATAAAACTCCATAATCTGAGGTTATATTTAGTGCATTTTTGCCAACCTTCTTTTTTAAACTAAAATAATTGTTGTCTTTATTTTGATTGATATTAACTTTAGCTTCAATTAAAATTTCATTTTTATTCCAGCTTTTAAGCGTTATCATTTTAGCAAATTTCAAATTGATATTTACTTGATAGTTGTTAGAAGTATGATACGTTTTTGTGATGTTTTCTTGTGCAATTAGGTTACTATAAGTCAATAGTATTCCTATGAAAAAAAGTATTCTTTTCATTTTCAGAGTTTTAGTTGTTTTTTATTGAGTAGGGGAGTCGTTATTTTTTACGTAAGTAAATGTTTCCTAAAGATGATTTTAATTTAATTTGTACGCCTCCATTGTTTAAAGTACTAACTATTTTTTGACGTCCACCAATACTATTCATACCGTTTTTTTTAGGTATTTCAATATCAAAGTTAGTATAAACTGTACCGTTTGTTTTTAATTCTAAATTTGCTTTTGTGTTAGCAGGCATAGTAACATCAATTTCGCTAGTACTAGAAGAAATAGTGATAGGAGAATTCTGTTTTACTTTGGTAAATTCAATAAAAACTCTACCTACATTAGAATGTGCAGTTATAGGGCCAGTAACATCTTTCATTTTAATGTTTCCAGTAATTGTTTTTGCTTCTACTTCAGAAGTAAAACCAGTAACATTTAAGGAGCCTAAGTTTCCTGTGTTTACAATAATATTGATGTTTTTAGGAAATGTAAAAGACAATTTTCCTCTATTATAGTAATTTTTTAAATCGTTAACAATTAATTTAGAACCCTCTTTACGTAAAGAGAAACCTAAACCATTGGCATCGTCTTTTCCACCTGGGTATATTGCTGTTAATCCTTTTGTTTTATCTTTTAACGATTTGTTTTTATGTTCATCATTACTATCATAATGACAGTTTTCACAATGTTCATTATGTTCATTATGTTCGCTATGTTCATTGTTGTTATGATGGTTATGTTTTTTTTCTGAAATTATTAATTCATTAGATCCTCCAGCAATAATGTTGGTTTTAGTATTTGTTATTATTTGAATAGTTTTCACTCCTTTTAAAGAGTGTTTGTAGCTTTTATTTTGTCCGTTTAAAGTAATTGATAAAACAAGTACTATTAAGGCTATTATTTTTCGCATGATTTTTGTTTTAATTTAAAGTAAACTAGGAATGTTATAAGCTAGTTCTTGTTTTACGTAATTAGGAGTTGTTTCATTTTCTAATAACTGTTTCATGGAGTTGAGCGCTCTTTTTTCCTGAATAGTTGCTAGTATTTGAATTAACTCAATTTGTATAGAAGGTTCCTTCTCTGTGTCTAAAGCTTTAATTAAAGCATTTCTTACTTTTTCTAAAGAAGTGAATTTTGCAAGAGCTTCTGTAGCAGCTAAGCGAACATTCACATTTTTATCTAAAAAGAGTTTGCTAATTAAAGCATCAATAATTCTTGTATCTTTTACAGAATACATTTCGGTTTTTGTAACTGCTAAAATTCGTTTACTAGCAGAAGGGTTTTCTAATAAAGCAAAAACTTCTTTTTTATTTGTTGAAATATCAGAGAAATAATTCTCAGTTCTAGAAGAGGTGTTAGATTGATATTTACCTAATAAGAAAGCAGAAATTAATAGTAAAATACTAGCTGCAACTTTCAAGTATAAATTCCAATCAATTTTATGTGCTATAGAAACAATTTTATTTTCTTCTTTTTGAATTTCATCAAGTAAAAAACTTTCAAAATTTTCTTTTAATTTAGAACTTGGTTTTTCTAAATTGGTTTTTGATAAAGTATCTAAAAGTTGCTTTGTTTTTTCTAATTCGAGAGAACATTCTTTACATGTTTTTAGATGAGAATTAATAGCAGAAAACTCTTCTTCAGATAAATTACCTTCTATATAATTTATAAGTTGATCTTGTATGTTTTTACACTTCATAATTTGC
>CALISK010000296.1 GCA_938041625.1 uncultured Tenacibaculum sp.
TGTAATTTCTGTTGAAGGTTTTGTTTGTTGTGCTGCAATAGAATTAAAAGCAAATAAGGATAAAAAAGTAATTCCTAATCGTTGTAATAAATTATGCTTTTTGGGATATTGATTTTCTATGTAAGTCGTTAATTGATAATCAGAAAATTTACCACAAGTTTTTTGAGAGTTATTATTCTTAAAGTAATTAATAATTTCTTGAGATCCCATTCCTGTAAAATCGATAACTTCTTTATTACAAGAACCACAAAATCCGCCTTTGCTTGTTTTTGTGAAATTTTCAAACTTTTCTGAACAAGGATTTGTAATTTCTAAACTAAATTTATTTCTCATAACCTATTTAAGTTTTATAGTTGAATATGAGTCAAAACTATTGTTTAGTTAGAAATTATAAAACAGGTAATGAGTGAATGGTATTTTATAATGAGTGAATTAGCTTTAAAAAATAACCTCTTTGTTTTTCACAAAGAGGTTATTTTAAATATTCATGTAAAGTTAAATTACTTAATCAACTCGTAACTACGCTTAATAAAGTTAGTTAATTCTTCACCATGTAATAAGTTTTGAGATAATTTAGCTAAATCGAAAGCTTGAGAAACTAATTCTTTTTGTTTTGTTTCATCAGCATTTAAAATATCTGACACTAATTCATGGTTGGTATTTACAACTAAATTGTACATATCTGGCATGTTACCCATTCCCATCATTCCACCACCACCAGAAGCTTGCATTTCTTTCATACGACGCATGAATTCTGGAACGGTAATAATAAAAGGAGAAGAAGAAGAATCCATTGCTTCTAACTGTACGGTATATGTAGTATTATTAACAGCACCTTCAATAACAGGCTTTAACTTCTCTTTTTCCTCATCAGAAAGTTTAGAAATTACAGCATCATCTTTTTTGATTAAATTATCAACATGATCAGAATCTACACGAACAAACTGTATTTTAGTATCACCACCAGAAGATTCTAATTTTTGTATTAAATGCGATATAATAGGAGAGTCTAACAATAATACTTCGTATCCTTTGTTTTTTGCTTCCTGAATATAACTATGTTGTGCATCTTTATTAGAAGCATATAAAATTACTTGATTTCCATCTTTATCAGTCTGTGCATCTTTTGTTTTCTCTAATAGCTCATCAAAAGTAAAGAAGGTGTTATCTACAGTAGGATATAATGCAAATTTTTTCGCTTTATCAAAGAATTTATCTTCAGATAACATCCCATATTCAATAATTACTTTAATATCGTTCCATTTTTGCTCAAAATCAGGACGATCTTTTTTGAATAAAGAGCTTAATTTATCGGCAACTTTTTTAGTAATGTATCCAGATATTTTCTTAACAGCACCGTCAGCTTGTAAATAAGAACGAGAAACATTTAAAGGAATGTCTGGAGAATCAATCACACCTTTTAACATCTGTAAAAAGTCTGGTACAATACCTTCTACATTATCAGTTACAAAAACTTGATTTTGATATAACTGAATCTTATCCTTTTGCATGTCTAAATTCTGACTTAATTTAGGGAAGAATAAAATACCAGTTAAGTTAAACGGATAATCTACATTTAAATGAATGTGAAATAAAGATTCTTCAAATTGCATCGGATATAACTCTCTGTAAAAGTTAGTATAATCTTCTGCCTCTAATTCAGTAGGAGCTTTCGTCCATGCTGGATTTGTATTGTTTATAATATTATCTACATCTATTTGCTTATGAGGCTCAGTAGTTTCTTTACCTTCAGCATCTGTTGTAGTTTGTGGTGTAAAATCAGGATCGTTTACTTGTTTCGTCCCAAACTTAATTGGCACTTGGTTAAAACGATTGTATTTTGTTAGTAAACCTTTAATTTTATTTTCTTCTAAGAAATCTAATGAATCTTCAGCAATATGTAAAATTATTTCTGACCCTCTGTCAGTTTTATCATGCTCAACTAATGTATATTCAGGAGAACCATCACATGTCCAATGTGCAGCTTTTTCTTCTTTAAATGATTTAGTGATAATTTCTACTTTATCAGCAACCATAAAAGCAGAATAAAAACCTAAACCGAAATGACCAATTACCCCAGTTTCATTTTTATCATCTTTATATTTATCTAAAAACTCTTCAGCACCAGAAAAAGCAATTTGATTAATGTATTTTTCTACTTCTTCAGCAGTCATACCTAACCCTTGATCTTTTATAGTAAGCGTCTTGTTTTCTTTATCTATGCTAATATCAATTTTAGCATTTCCTAATTCTACTTTAGCTTCACCTATAGAAATAAGGTGTTTTAATTTTGTAGTAGCATCTGTTCCATTAGAAATTAATTCGCGTAAGAAAATTTCATGATCAGAATACAAGAACTTTTTAATTAACGGGAAAATATTTTCTACCGATACATTAATGTTTCCTTTACTCATTATATATTGATTTTTTATTTTAGTATTTATAAGAACTGATTAGTCAAAAAAAATACCAAAATAAATTAAGTGACAAGATGGCATTTTTTTTAAACAAAAAAAGGGGAAAGTTTTTAGCTTTTCCCTTTTGAATCTATTTTATTATTATAATTAACTATTATTGACTACATATACCATTTATTAAGTTTTGTTTAGTTGGATTAAAAGCATTACCATCTAGTTCGAAACCACCAATTGTAGATGCTGTAGTTTGATTTATAGCACAAAAATTAGTAAGATTATCATTATTAACAATTTGTATGTTCTCTATAACAGTAGCATTTTCTATACCAAGTAAGTTTTCTAATTTAGGGTTTTCAGTTATAGTTAGTTGAGTAAAATATTTAGCGATATTTAAAAAAGTTATGTTAGTAAGAGATTTATTACCTCTAACATAAGCAATAAAAGGATCTGACTGCGCGCTTACTTTTTCAAAACCATCTACTGAAATTAACTTATCATTAGCACCTATATTTATAATACCAAGGTTTTCTAGTTTATCAAATTTTACATCGAATTTTACTAAATTAGGATTTTTAACTATACTAAGACTAAAACCAAATAGATTATGCTTACTAATATCTGTAGTTAAATTATCTAATCCTTTTAAGCTTGTTAAAGATTTATTATCCTGTAAAAATAAACCTGTACCAATAAAACTTAAATTTTTAAGACTTACTAAATCTTTAGTCATAGTGTTTTCGATTGTTAATTTACCTCCAACATACGTTAATTTTTGAAGACCACTTAAATCAACAGAAGTAATGTTTTTTACCGTTAAGTCTCCTGTAACTTTAGTGTAACCTGAAGTAATAAAGTCTTGTAATTTTTGATCAGAGGTAATAAAAAGATCGCCATCATAAATACGTTCTCCAGCAGTTTCAATAGTACCATTACATACAATTATGTTTTTAAGTAAATTGTCTTCATTAAAAGTAAACTCATTTTCTTTTACAATGTCGTTTGCTCCATCATGAATACGAATTTCAGCTTTATATTTAGAAGTAGTATCATAATTACACAATATTGAATTCACACTATAATTTCCTTCTGTATCTGAAAAAGCATTAATTCTATCAATCGTAGTACCATTATATACATCAATTACAAATATTTTATTTATTAACATTTTATTGTCACATCCTTCTAATGTACCTTTTATGGTTATATTTCTCACTGAGGGCATATCAATAATAACTTCTTTTGTCGTAGAATCATTAATTACACCTATTGGAGTTAGAATGTTTTTTTCACAAATAGATTTGCTGATTTTATAATCAGCACCTTTTGGAGCTCTAATTAAAACAAACTCTCCCTTATTATCTGTAGTGATTATCCCTTTATAATTACCTACATTACTAATTAGTTCTAATTTAGCTTTGAAATTTGTTAAAAGTTTACCTTTTGTGTCTTTTAAAATAAAAGTAATATTAATAGGAGCCACTTTAACATCTAGGTTATAGGTAGAAAAGTGAGTTACATTGACAATATATTTGTTATCTTTTTTTGTAGCAGTGCCTGTTTGTACCCAAATACCTTTTTCTTCATTTAAATGCCAAAGATCAATATTATTGGGGTCATTTGTGGTAGCAGGTAAAGTAATGGTAGCTTCTTTTCCTTCAAAAATTTCCAATTCATTACCAGAAGTATCTGTTAAATCTACTTTAATCATTCCTTTAGAAATTAAAGCTTGTAATGAATTAGCGTCGTCTAAACCTACTAAAGTACCAGGTATTGTTGAACTAAAGTTATTTGAATTAGGATCATAATAGGTAACTGTTGTAGTAACCTCTCCATTATATAAGTTACCTTCTTGATCTGCAATTGCATCTGCAGGAAAATCGATAGCTACTTTTTCATTAGCTACTGTTCCTCCATTTTTTGCACTAAACGATTTTTCAAAAGAAGGTTTTAATAAGGTAATAGCGACATTTGTTAGCCCGTTTTTAGAAGGAGTAACCGTTTTTAAAGAAGGTGTATATCCACTATTAGTTGTTTCTATAAGTTGATATTGTTTGTTAACTTTTACATTTTCTAAAATAGCAAATCCATTATTGTTTGTAATAGTATTTTCTGTTCCTATTTTTATGAATGCATTAGGTATTGGCTTATCATTTTCGTCTAATACAACAATACTAAAATTTGTGGTAAGTGTTTCAGTTGATAATACTTTTTGTAAACGTTTTATTTCATGATTACTAGCCTCATTACCAGTGTTAATATTACTTTCTATTTGTTGAGGTTCATGATGGTCTTCGTTACAGCTATTAAATAAGATTAAAATCGTAAAGAAGAATAAAACTTTTGTTAAGTTAATTGTATTCATTTTATTTGGGGATTTAAATATACTTATTGAAGTACATTAATGTATTTATGATTTTTATTTAAGCAAAACTAAAGTATTCTGTTATGCTTACATTCCCCTGTTTTCAGTGATATTTGTTAAATATATTATTTCTTAAGATATGGCTACAGTTAATGTTTAAAGCTTAAGAGGCATTTAGATGAACGTAATTTGGTGTTCATACCTTTAAAGATAAATGCTATATAAACTTGATTATATTTTTAGCGAGGCATACACTAGTAAAGTTTTGATTAAGATAGAATTCGTCTTTTAAAATTCTATTAACATCTTCAACTATTACATTTTCATAACAATTATTTAATTTCTGTTTGTATTTTTTAATCAAGAGTTTATTCTTCTTTACAATACGAAACAGTGCATCTTATCTCTACCGATTTTGAGTTTATTGTTTTTTTAATCAGTTTAAAGAGATTCGATCAGATTTCTTGCCTCTATTCTAGGTAGTGTTCGTCTACTAATATTTCATATTTCTGAACAAGTCAGTTTTTCAATCTATGTTAACAGATAGTATTTGTGATGTTTTTAACAATATTATAATTGGTTTCATAATGAATGTTTACTCATGATTTCACGTGAGTTTTTTCTTTAGAAAATAGATTCCTTAGGAAAAACAATTTGTATTTAATTTAGCGCACGCAGGTTCATTTATTTTCATTTTATAATCATCAATATTCCATATTAGATATTTTTCCCCATTCAAGATAATAATGATTTTCTATTTTAGGTGTATTGCATCCTACTAAATTGCATAGAAATAAAATAAAAATACATTTAAGGTATAGACACTTTTTCATAATTTTTTGCCTTTTTTTTTTTGTAGCTATAAAAATAGTAATTTCGTTAGTTCAAATTTAGCAAACAACTAATAAAATATATATCATTATGTATAATTCAAGAATAACAGGATTAGGTTATTATGTGCCAGAAAATGTGGTAACTAATAATGACTTAAAAGAGTTTATGGATACTTCTGATGAATGGATACAGGAAAGAACAGGAATAAAAGAACGTCGTTGGATAGATCCAAAAACAGGAGATACTACTGCTGTAATGGGAGCCAAAGCTGCTAAAATAGCTATTGAAAGAGCAAATCTTACTAAAGATGATATTGATTTTATCATTTTTGCAACCTTAAGTCCAGATATGTATTTTCCTGGCGGGGGAGTACAAATTCAAGACTTATTAGAAATGCCTACTATTGGAGCATTAGATGTTCGTAATCAATGTTCTGGATTCATATATTCATTATCTATAGCAGATCAGTTTATAAAAACTGGAATGTATAAAAACATTCTAGTTATTGGTTCTGAAAATCATTCTGGTGGTTTGGAAAAATCTACTAGAGGAAGGGGAGTAACTGTAATTTTTGGTGATGGAGCAGGAGCTGCTGTTTTATCTCGTTCTGAAGAAGAAGGGAAAGGTATTTTATCTTCACATTTACATTCAGAAGGAAAACATGCTAAAGAATTGGCTTTAATAGGACCTTCAACGGAACGTTGGGTACCTGAAATTATGGAAGCAAATGACCCTGAGGATACTTCTTATTTTCCTCATATGAACGGACAATTTGTATTTAAACATGCAGTTGTACGTTTTTCTGAAGCTATTGTAGAAGGATTACAAGCAAATGGTTTAGAAAAGGATGATATAGATATGTTAATTCCTCATCAAGCAAATCTTCGTATAGCGCAATTTATTCAAAAGAAATTTGGATTGGCTAATGATAAAGTATATAATAATATTATGCGCTATGGTAATACTACAGCTGCATCTATTATTATAGCATTAACAGAAGCTTGGGAAGAAGGTAAAATTAAGGATAATGATTTAGTAGTATTAGCTGCTTTTGGTAGTGGATTTACTTGGGGATCTGTTGTTATTCGTTGGTAATAATTTTAAAGAATATTTTCAAAATAGATAAGTAACAAAGAATAAAGTTAAAACTAATTCTTTGTTACTTTTTTTATTTTAACAAGCACATTCAAATAGAGAACCTTTTGTTGGTTTTGTGCCTTCGGTAGCATAACCATCAAATTTCCACCATTCAATTCCTCCCATTAATTCTTTAACTTTAAAACCTAATTTAGTCATTTTTAAAGCACCTTTTGTAGATGCATTGCAACCTATACCATCACAATAGCAAACATAAGTTTTCGATTTATCAAGGTGTTTTGTGTTTTCTATAGTCATTTCTTTGTGTGGAATATTAATTGCTGTTGGAATATGTTCTTTTTCATATCCAAAAGTTTGTCTAGCATCTAAAGCAATAAATTCAGTAGTATTTTCAAAAGCATCATATAAATCTGAAGGATCCATTTCGTAAGCTAATTTGTTTTCGTAAAATTTAATTTGTTCGTTCATAATTTCTAATTTATCATCGGTTTTAAAAAAGATCTTTCATAACTAATTATACACTTTGTTTTAAAAGCAAATTCATATGCTTTTTTGCATTCTAAGTTATCTATACTTTTAATTCGGTATTTTTCATAATCTGAAAGAGATTTAAAACTGAATAAAGAGATCGCTATATTATTAACGCTTTCATGAGGTAAATAGTAACCATGATGATTACCACCAAATTTTTCAACTAATTGAACCCACATTGTTCCATATTGTTCAAATTCTTTAATTTTGTATGGATCAATTGTGTATTTTAAATAACAAGTTATCATATCCGTTTTATTAATTTATGAAGACAAATTTATAACGAGTATGACTAGTTTTATACGTTTGTAATTGAGTGTTTTAAAGTTATAGTTGAAATATTTTCAAATAGAAGCAAACTTTTAAATTATCTTAAAAAATTTTAGTGTTTTTTAGTTAAAATAATCCTTTTTGAGCTTCATTATTATCTCTGTATTTTCGCTCTCTAGCACTATTTTTACCATTACCGAAGTTATAAGTAAAACCAATATAAAAGAGATCGGCTTCTATATCATAATTAAGATTTTGAGGAAATGGATTGTCTGCTATTATTTCATAATTTAAAGCATCAAAAATATCACTTCCGCGTATGCTTAAACTTCCGTTACCATTAAATAATGTAAGTCTTGCAGCAAGGTTAAAGTAAGTAAAAGGTTTACGTGTTTGTTGAACATTAACTCTTTTGCCTAAATGAATTCCATCAAATTGAATTTTTAATTTTTTAGTAATAGTAAAAGAATTGCTAATCCTAGATTTAATATAAATATTATCAACTTTTTCAATGTTATTATTAATTAAACTTTGAGATTGTTGTATATAGGTTTCAGTTGATGGAGAAAGGCTCCACCATTTAATAGGTTTGTAATTAGCCGATATATCGATTCCATAATTATTGGCATAATCATAATTAGTAAAAGTACGGGATTGTCTATTAGGATTTATAGGATCTATTTGTATTAGAGCTCCAATTACATCATTAGTTCTTCTGTAAAAAGTACCAAGAGCTAAATATCCTTTTTCAAAGTTTTTTGTATAATTAAATTCAATAGAGTTAGTAAACTGTTGACGTAAATTAGGGTTACCAACAGAAATGGTTAAAGGTGAATACCATTCTAAAATAGAATATACATGATAAATAGAAGGTCTATTAACTCTTCTACTGTAAGATAATTGAAAAGAATCATTACTTGTTATTTGATATGTAAGAAAGGCCGAAGGATATAAAGAGAATATATCTTGTTTAATATTAGCGTTACCTTGAGTGGGGTTGGTAAATAAAGCAGTTAAATCTAATTGTTCAGCTCTTAAGCCACCTTGAAAGGAAAATTTACCAAATGTTTTATTAAAGTTTATATATGCAGAAAATATGTTTCTTTCATAAGATAGAGTTGTATTACCAAAAGGTTGTATTGTTGTAACAGTACTTTGAATTTGTTGGTTTGTTGTAATTTTATTTTGAATATCTTGTCTTCTAAATTCTAATCCTAATTCAATCTTCCCTTTTTTAATAGGTTTTGTGTAATCTAGATTAGCAAGCCATAAACTTCTGGTGTGTATAATATCTGAGTTGAAATTTAAAATAGAGTTTTTATCTAATAAATCAGTATTTGCTGCTTTCTCAGGCTCTCCATAAATACTATAATTTAATTCAACTTCTAGTTGCTGACCTTTATCATCAAAAGTATGTAGATAATCTAAATTATAATCCTGATCTCTTAAACCATAATCAGAAAAATAATTAGTATTTGATGTTTGTAAGTTATTTTCTGAAATAAATGTTTTTGTAAGTAAACTACTTGGGTTATAACCTTGCGACGAATACACAGATAATATGTCTTTTTTACCTAAGGTAATATCTGCTCCAATTTTGAAATTATGGCCTTCATATTTGTTTAAAAAATCTAAATGTTGAAATAAATCAATATCTGTTCTGTCATAAGAGAAAATGGTAGTAACATCGCCAAAATTATAATTATAATTTCCATAAAAATTAATATTACCAGTTTTGTAATTAGCGTCTATATAAAAATCGGGCCTAGTATGTTTATTACGTTCAACACCTAAAGTAACACTACCATTAAAACCGATTTGAGTATTCTTTTTTAAGATTAAATTAATAATACCACTCATACCTTCAGGGCTATATTTGGCAGAAGGATTTGTAATAAGTTCTACTTTTTTTATACTATTAGAACGTATTTGTTTTAATAATTGGCTATTATCTATATTAGAAGGTTTACCATCTATAAGAATTCTAACATTATTATCACCTCTTAAGCTAATAGCTCCAGAAACAGGATGAACATCTAAAGTAGGAATGTTTTGAAGCATTTCTAGGGCATTGGTTCCAGAAGCCGCTAAATCATTACCTACATTAATAATTTTTCGATCAATTTTTTGAACGATAGTTGTTTTTTTAGATTCAATTTCTACTTCATCTAATTTTGTAGTAATTTCAGACAAACTAATTTTCCCTATGTCTATTTTGGAATTATTAGAAGAGAGTATAACACTTTTATTAATTTTTTGATATCCGATGAATTGAATGTCAACAATAAGTTCTTTTAAAGGAAGTTTTTTTAGTACAAAAAAACCTTTCTTATTAGTAATAACGCCTGTTATAATTTTATTCTGAACATTTTTACAAGTAACAGAAGCGTACGGAATAGGTTTTTTTGATATTTTATCAATGATTATTCCTGAGATATTTCCATTTTGAGAATAACTTTTAAGCAGCAATAGAAAAAGAGAAAAAATTATTAATTTTTTCATATTAAAAAGGATTTTATTTTAGTTGGTCAATTGTGTTAAAAGTAAAAAAATGGAATAACATATACTGTTATTTCGAATAAAATTATTTTTTAACTTTAAAGAAATAAAATTGATACTTTTTTAAGATAATATCTTTCTAATATAGAGGGTTTTAAAAAAAAGAGTTGATTAATTTTGTTAGATTTTAAAAAGCGAAAACTCTTATTTATGTAATAATAATGAATTTGTAAAGACTTTTTTTTACAAAAAAACAACTAAAAATAGATTTTTGTTAGTTGTTTAATTCAATTTTCACATTATAATTTTGTAAGTCATCTAAATAACTATCAGGCATAAAATCATCACTATCGAACTCTTCTTGCCTTTTCTTTTTCATTTCAATACGTTTAACTGCTTTTAAGAATCTTCTTACTTCTAAATCATCATTTACAATTAAACCAGGTACAGGAGTACTATCTCCATTTTCATTTTTAGAAACCATAGTAAAATAAGAAGAATTACAATGTTTTACCTTACCTGTTTGTATATTTTGAGATTCTACTCTAATACCTATAACCATAGAAGTTCTACCGACATAATTTATAGAAGCTTTTAAAGTAACTAATTCTCCAACCTCAATTGGATTTAAAAAATCTACAGTATCTACAGAAGCAGTAACACAATAAGTTCTGGAATGCTTAGAGGCACAAGCAAAAGCAATTTGATCCATTAAGTTTAAAATATAACCACCATGAATTTTACCACTAAAGTTAGCATGAGATGGCAGCATTAATTCAGAAATAGTAATTCTAGTTTCTTCAACATGTTTGTAAGTGTTATTCATCTTTTTGATCTCTTAATTTACTAAAATGTGGTGAATTATCTTCTTCAACCTTGGTTACAAAATATTTAGTATCTCCTAACCAAAAAAAGGTTCCAAATCTTTCTATATAAGTAACTTTTACATATCTTCCATTAAATTTTTCTAAATTTTTTATAACTTCTTTTTTGTTACCTTCTACTGAAAATTTAAAAATTTGTGCACCAGAAATTCCTTGACTTATTTCTCCTTCATAAGTTTTAAATAAGATTCCTTTTTTACTAAACTTAATAAGTTCACCAGAACGTACACCTTCGCTATATGGTACATAATAAGTTATAGCATAATAAACACTAGCAATTAGAAAAATTCCTAGTAAAATTAGTGCTAATATTTTTTTCATTGCGTATTTGATTTACTTTGATTCTATATTATATCAAATCAAAAATACAATTAAAAATGTATAACCATTCGTAAATGTTGATAATCAAAGACAATTTTCTAATAGATGTCTACATATTAATATATTATTTGTGACTTAAACAGTTCTTTTTTAGTCGTTTTTTAGAAGTTATTCTTAATATAAAAAACCTCTATTAACTATTCTAATTTTCCTTTTTGGTAATATATTTAGCCATCTTTAGGATTAAATCAAACTCTTTGACTCCAGTCTATGGTAATTTAGTTTAAAAAGAATTGTCTTATTTTGATATTAATAACTTTTTGTAGAGGTAAAGCAATCGCTTTTTTATTGTAATTTTGTGAAGCTTCAAAAGAACAAAAAATGAATTATATTTTATTTGATGGTGATAGTAGAACAGCATTATTACCATTTACATATACAAGACCAGTTGCAGATATTAGAATAGGTATTTTAACCATAAGAGAAAAATGGGAAAAACACTTGGGGTTAACTACAACTACTGTAACTGAAGAGTATTTAGAAGAAAAATACCCTATGGTAGAGATGGAAGAGAATATTATGTTGAATGCCTCTTTTTTACCAGTACCAGAATTAGTTGAGATGGTTAAAAATTTATCTAAAAATGAAGCCATTTTTAGAGGAGAAGATGTAATTGCATTTTATACTACCGAGGATCAAGAAGAAGTAGATTTTGAAAATTATAAGCAAGTAGAGTTTGAAGAAGAGATTATTCAAATTAAAAATACTTGGGATATTTTTTCAAATAACGCAAAGGCCATTCAGTTAGATTTTGATTTACTTACTGAAGGAAGAACATCGCAACCAATACCTAAAACAGTACAATGTATTGGAGAAGAGCATATTTTTATTGAAGAAGGAGCTAAATTAACATTTGCAACATTAAATGCAACTACCGGACCTATATATATAGGTAAAGATGCGGAAATAATGGAAGGTGTAGTAGTAAGAGGTGCTTTAGCAATGTGCGAAAATTCGGTTTTAAAATTAGGGGCTAAAATATACGGAGCAACTACATTAGGTCCTTATTGTAAAGTAGGAGGAGAGGTAAATAACTCTGTTTTATTTGGTTATTCGAGTAAAGGACACGATGGGTTTTTAGGAAATTCAGTACTAGGAGAATGGTGTAACTTAGGAGCAGATACGAATAACTCGAATTTAAAGAATAATTATGCAGAAGTAAAATTATGGAGCTATGAAACAGGTAGATTTGCTAAAACAGGATTACAGTTTTGTGGATTAATGATGGGAGATCATTCTAAATGTGGAATTAATACCATGTTTAACACAGGTACTGTAATTGGAGTTTCAGCAAATATTTTTGGAAGCGGATTTCCAAGAAACTTTGTTCCTTCTTTTAGTTGGGGAGGTGCTTCTGGGTTTACAGAATATAAAATGAATAAAGTAGATGAAGTTGCTGAGGTTGTAATGAGACGTAGAAATATTACCTATGATACTATAGATAAAGGAATTTTAGAAACTGTATTTGAAGAAACAAAGAAGTATAGAAATTATTAATAAAGTTATAATAATATGTTTTAAGCTGGTATCTATTTTATAATAAAATAGATACCAGTTTTTTTATTCAATTTAAAAATATATTTTTGCGCCCTAATAATTAAAAATTGTAAAAATGAAAAAAATAATAGCAATTGTTTTTATGGCAATAAGCTTACAAGCTTTTTCTCAATTAATAGGAGAAGAAAATGTTATAGGAAAAGAAGTTTATCAAGGGACTTTCGTAGTAAATGGAGATAAGGATAAATTCTATCCAGTAATTTTTAAAAACGCTTATCCTTATAGAGTAAATCATTTAAAAGTTTTTAGAGCTTATGGAGATCCTGGACCTAGTGAATATGGAACACATAAAGCAAGTTTAACTTTAGAGTTAGAAACTAATTATGGAAGTTGGGGAGGCCAACAAGTAGAATGGCATATAAATAGATTAGCACAACAATATAGAGAAACTTTTGGAGATGCATATTATGTAATGCATAAGATTGGTTTTGTAGTATTTTTAAGAGGAGGAGGATTACAGTATAAGTATGAATCTGAATATCCTGCACAATTACAAGTAGCGTTAAATAAGGAAATCATTTATAATCATTCAAATAATAATTATGATGTATACGCACCAGAAGCTATAACTGAAATTAATAAAAAAAATATAGTTTCTCATAAAAGATTGATAGGTGTATATAATAATGATGGGAAAATTGGTATTGGTACTGCAGAACCAGATGTAAAACTAACAGTACAAGGTCACGTAAATATAGGAGGAGTAACAAATACACATTTAAAAGTAAGACATGTTGATGGAAAAGCTACAACAAGTGCCGATATTGATAATTTATATCTAAATTATAATATAGCAAAAAATGTATGGGTAGGGGGGACAACTAAGCGCTCGGATTTAATTATAGCAAATGCTGAAAGTAGGGTAGGTATAGGAACTACTTCACCTGATGCAGCTTTAATGGTAAATACTAAAAATTCTTTAATTTCTCGCTTTCAAAATGGAACTCCAAGTAATTTAGTTAGAGGTGTACGAGTAAATTCTAGAAACTCATCCGGAACTAATAAATATTTAGATGTAGTGGTAGATGCAGAACATGATAAAGCGGGTTTTGGATTAGGTACTTCTAGTGGTAACTTACCGATAGGAAAAACAAATTTAGATTTAGCTCAAATTGTAATAGATAGAAGTAATGGTGGTAAGGTTGGTATTGGTACAGCTAATATTCCATCAGATTTTAAATTGGCTGTAGCAGGAAAAATGATTTCTGAAGAAGTAACTGTAAAGTTACAGTCTAATTGGCCAGATTATGTATTCGAAAATAGGTATAATTTACCAACCTTAAAAGAAGTAGAAAACCATATTCAAGAAAAAGGACATTTACAAAACATTCCTTCTGCTAAAGAAGTAGCTAAAAATGGAATACAATTAGGAGAGATGAATAAAAAGCTTCTTGAAAAAATAGAAGAATTAACTTTATATACCATTCAACAAGAAAAAAGAATTGAAAAGTTAGAAGCTAAAAATACTGAACTAGAAAATCAGGACAAAAAGATAGAAGCATTAGAAAAGAA
>CALISK010000297.1 GCA_938041625.1 uncultured Tenacibaculum sp.
AAATTATTAACGATAGAAGTCATTAAAATTTCAGATATTTGTTTTCTATGCGTATATACCCTATTGAAACAGGTAATTTCAAGTTAGATGGTGGGGCTATGTTTGGTGTAGTTCCTAAAGCTTTATGGCAAAGAACCAATCCTGCAGATGCTAAAAACCTGATTGAAATGTCTATGAGATGTATGTTGATTGAAGATGGAGATAGACTAATTTTAATTGACACAGGACTTGGAAACAAACAATCTGATAAATTTTTTGGCTATTATTATTTATATGGTGATTATTCTTTAGATAAATCACTACATGAATTAGGTTTTCACAAAGATGATATTACTGACGTTTTTTTAACACACTTGCATTTCGATCATTGTGGGGGAGTCATTCAGTATAATAAAGAAAAAACTCTTTTAGAACCAGCATTTAAGAATGCAAAAATCTGGAGTAATGAAAATCATTGGGACTGGGCAATACATCCAAATGCTAGAGAAAAAGCATCTTTTTTAAAAGAAAATATTTTACCTATTCAAGAGAATGGACAATTGAATTTTTTAGGTTTAAATGCAAAGGAAGAAATAGGTTTTGAGGTTTTGTTTATGGATGGCCACACAGAAAAACAAATGTTACCAAAAATTAAATATCAAGGTAAAACAATTGTTTTTATGGCAGATTTATTACCTACAGCAGGACATTTACCTTTACCTTATGTAATGGGCTATGATACACGACCACTACTAACTTTAAAAGAAAAAGAGTCATTTTTGAATGAAGCAGCTGATAACGATTATTATTTGTTTTTAGAACATGACGCTCATAATGAATTAATAACTGTTAAGCATACTGAAAAAGGAGTACGATTAAAAGAGAATTATAATTTTAGAGATATATTTAATTAGATGAAAATGAGTATTATAAGACCTGTTTTTTGCACGGCAATAATAGCAACATTAGCAAGTTGTGCATCAATGCCAAAAGCGAATAAATTAATAGTGCCTGCACCAGAAAACAATGCAGTTAGTATAACAGAAAAGAAAGCTGATTTAACAGAAGTAGAACAAAATAACTGGCAACATTTAGATTTAGCAACTGATTCTATACCAGGAATGAGTGTGAATAAAGCATATGATTTTTTAAAAGGTAAAAAAGGAGTTGAAATTATTGTTGGTGTTGTAGATAGTGGTACCGATTTAAAGCATGAAGATTTAAAAGATGTTGCATGGGTAAATACATCTGAAATAGTTGGTAATGGTATAGATGATGATAAGAATGGTTATAAGGATGATATTAACGGGTGGAATTTCCTAGGGAAATCATATAAGGAGCATTTAGAATACGAGCGTATTTTAATAAACCCTTCAATAGCTGATGCGGCTACTTTAGCAGAGGTAAAGAAATATCAAAGTAATAAAGTAGAAGAAGCTAAAAAGGATAATTTTAGATATCAAAATATGTTGTCGAATGTTTTGTTTGCGAACGATGCTTTAACAAAGCATTTTGGTAAAACTGACTACTCAATGGAACAAATTGAAGGTATTAAAGTAAATACAGATGAATTAAAAGGGGCAGTTGGAGTTGCTAAATGGGTAGATTCTAATGGAATGAGTATGTCGGGTATTCAAAAACAATTGGAAGGATTAGTGAAAAGCACTAAAAAAACAATTGGAGGAGAAGTAGATACTACAGATTATAGAGCTGTTGTAGGTGATAATGCGTATGATATTAATGATAAGCCAGGATCTGGTGATGGAAACACAGGACATTCTAAAAAAGAAGAGTCACATGGTTCACACGTTGCAGGTATTATAGGTGCTAGTAGAAATAATGGAAAAGGAATGAATGGAGTTGCTAATGTGAAAATTATGGCAGTACGTTCGGTTTCAAGTGGAGATGAGTATGATAAAGATGTTGCTTTAGGTATTCGTTATGCAGTAGATAATGGAGCAAAAGTGATCAATACAAGTTTTGGTAAAGCGTTTTCACCTAAAAAAGAATGGGTATATGATGCAATTAAATATGCTGCTAAAAAAGATGTTTTAATTGTAAATGCAGCAGGTAATGATGGAGCTAATATAGATGTTGTAAAAACATACCCTAATGATGCACCAGATTTAGTGAATGAAATTTCAAATAACTTTTTAACAGTAGGAGCAATGAGCTCAAATTACAATAAAGAATTGCCTGCAAGTTTTTCAAATTATGGAAAAATAAATGTAGATGTTTTTGCACCAGGTGTAAGAGTTTATTCTACAACACCAGAAGGTGAATATGGTAAAAAAAGTGGAACTTCTATGGCATCACCAGCAACAGCAGGAGTTGCTGCATTAGTTCGTTCATATTATCCAGAGTTAAGTGCAAGTCAAGTAAAAAGAATATTAATGAATTCTGGTACTCAAATTAACTTACAGGTAATAAAACCGGGTTCTCAATCAGCAGAAAACCCAGAAGGAGACTTAGTTCCTTTCTCTGATTTATCAGTGTCTGGTCGTGTAGTAAACGCATATAATGCTTTACGTATGGCAGACAAAATGATTAAAAATAAATAGTAAACAAAACGAAATAAAAAAAGAGCATTTATAAATGCTCTTTTTTTATTAAAACCAATATAAAAATGAGAAAAATTATAAACACATTTATTCTTCTTTTAATGGTTTCTTGCATTTCTTCAGCACAAAAGAAGTCAAATACAAACTATTGGCAGCAGAAAGTAAGTTATACTATGGATATTGATATGGATGTGAATACCTATCAATATAAAGGGAAACAAAAATTAGTATATACAAATAACTCTCCAGATCAACTAGAGAAGGTTTTTTATCATTTATACTTCAATGCTTTTCAACCTAATTCTCAAATGGATGCTCGTTTGCATACCATTGAAGACCCTGATGGTAGAATGATGGATCAAGGGAAAAGTAGAATAGCAAAATTAAGTCCATCTGAAATAGGATATATAAAAGTAAACAAACTAAAACAGAATGGAGCTAAAGTAACTTTTGAAACCATAGGTACTATTTTAGAAGTTATTTTAGATAAACCAATTAAATCTGGAGAAACGGTTACTTTTGATATGGAATTTGAAGCACAAGTTCCTGTACAAATACGTCGTTCAGGAAGAAATAATAAAGAAGGAGTTGCCTTATCAATGACACAGTGGTATCCTAAAATGGCTGAGTATGATTTTGAAGGATGGCATACACCACCATATATAGCTAGAGAATTTCATGGTGTTTGGGGTGATTTTGATGTGACATTACATATCGATAAAAAATATGTAGTAGGTGGTACTGGGAATCTTCAAAATCCTCAAGAAGTTGGACATGGATATGAAGATGAAAGCAAATCTTTAAAAAAACAATCAGGAAAGAAGTTAACGTGGAAATTTAAGGGAGAAAATATTCATGATTTCACCTGGGCAGCTGATCCAGAATATATTCATGATGTGTTTAAAATGAAAAACGGGATAGATCTACATTTTTTATACAAAAAAACGCTAGAAGCTAATTATATAGAAAATTGGAAAAAATTACAGCCAAAAACGGCTGAATTAATGAATTATTTTAGTGATAAAATAGGTAAGTACCCTTATAAGCAGTATTCTGTAATCCAAGGTGGTGATGGTGGTATGGAATATGCACAATGTACGCTTATAACAGGTAAGAGAAGTTGGGGAAGTTTATTTGGCGTTACAGCTCATGAATTAGCGCATACTTGGTTTCAATTTTTATTAGCAACAAATGAAAGTAAACATCCTTGGATGGATGAGGGTTTTACTACTTATATTTCTAACAAAGCATCAAATGAAATTTTAAAGCAAAATGTAGAGAATCCTCATGCTCGCTCATATAGCGGATATAGCTTTATAGCTAAATCTGGTGCAGAAGAACCTCTTACTACACATGCAGATAGATATGAAACTAATAGAGGGTATGGAATAGGAAGTTATAGTAAAGGAAATGTTTTTTTAAGTCAACTAGAATATATCATTGGAGAAGAAAATGTAGCAAAAACCTTGAAAAGGTATTTTAGAGATTTTTCTTTTAAACACCCTACGCCTAATGATATAAAACGTAGTGCTGAAAAAGTATCAGGAATTCATTTAGATTGGTATTTAAATGAATGGACACAAACTACACATGCAATTGATTATGGTGTAAAATTGGTTAAGGATAAAGAAATTACTTTAGAAAGAGTAGGAGCAATGCCAATGCCAATAGATGTTGAGGTTGTATATACAGATGGAAGTAAAGAAGCGTTTAATATTCCGTTAGAAATAATGAGAGGAAATAAAAAAACGAAAGCGACTTTATTAGAAGATTGGGGTTGGGCCTACCCAACATATACTTTTAAAGTTTCTAAATCGGTAAAATCGGTTCAAATAGACAAAAGTGGTTTAATGGCAGATATTAACCCTTTAAATAATACATTTAATACAGTAGAGTAATTTCTAATTTATATACTGAAAATTATAGAATTGGAGCCTGTAATAGTTGTTTTGATGAAGCTTTTTCTGAATTAGTTATAACAATTACCGATTCTTCTAATAAAACAATAGAAGTAACCTTGTATTATTGGGTTGAATAAAAAAGATTAAAATTTAAGAACAAAGCAGTGAGTTTTCACTGCTTTTTTTCTTTATAAATAATTACTTTTGCGTTAAACTAATAGTGAATCATGTCAGAAGAAAAAAAATCACTCAATTTTATTGAACAAATCATTGAAGATGATTTAGCAAATGGTGCTAAA
>CALISK010000298.1 GCA_938041625.1 uncultured Tenacibaculum sp.
ATACCACAAAATTTGATTCCTTATGTAACTCAAACTGCAGCAGGAATTAGAAAAGAATTATCCGTTTTTGGTAATGATTACCCCACAAAAGATGGAACTGCTATAAGAGATTATATTCATGTAGTTGATTTAGCTAAAGCACATGTAATAGCATTAAAAAGGTTATTAAAGAAAAAGAATATTACTAATTTTGAATTTTATAATATAGGAACTGGAAAAGGAACTTCCGTTTTAGAGATTATTAATACCTTTGAAAAGGTAACAGGTAAAAATTTAAATTATAAAATAGTAGAACGTAGAGAGGGAGATATTATAGAAGCTTATGCGGATACAAAAAAAGCTAATAAAATTTTAGGTTGGCAAGCAGAAAAAACGTTGGAAGAAGCTTTATTATCAGCCTGGAAATGGCAAGAAAAACAAGATTAATAAAAATTTAATGAAAGGCATAATACTAGCAGGAGGATCTGGAACACGTTTGTATCCTATAACCAAAGGAGTATCTAAACAATTATTACCAGTTTATGATAAACCGATGATTTATTATCCATTGTCAGTATTAATGCTAACAGGAATAAAAGAAATATTAATTATTTCAACACCTGAGGATTTACCTAACTTTAAAAAACTTTTAGGAACAGGAATTGACTTAGGTATTAAATTACAGTATAAAGAACAGCCTTCACCAGACGGATTAGCACAAGCATTTATAATTGGAGAAGAATTTATTGGAGAAGAAGATGTATGTATGGTATTAGGAGATAATATTTTTTATGGACATGGACTTCCAGAAATGTTAGAGAATGCTAAGCGTAATGTGAAAGAAAAAAATAAAGCAACTGTTTTTGGATATTATGTTAAAGATCCTGAGCGTTACGGCGTTGCAGAATTTGATGATAAGAGTAATGTAATTTCAATAGAAGAAAAACCTATAAAAGCAAAATCAAATTATGCTGTTGTTGGTTTATATTTTTATCCAAATAATGTTGTACAACTTGCTAAAAAAATAAAACCTTCTGATAGAGGAGAGTTAGAAATTACTTCAATTAATCAAGAATATCTAAAAGAGAATTCTTTAAAAGTAGAATTAATGGGAAGAGGTTTTGCTTGGCTAGATACAGGTACTCATGATTCTTTAATGGAAGCTGGTCAATTTATTGAGACCATTGAAAAAAGACAAGGCTTAAAAGTTGCATGTATAGAAGAGATCGCTTATCATATGGGGTATATAGATGATAAACAAATTAGAAAGCTTGCAGAACCTTTAATAAAAAGTGATTACGGTAAATATTTACTAAACCTAATTAAAAAATAACACATTTATTATCTAAATAATTTATGAAAAATATTTTAATTACTGGAGGATCAGGTTTTATAGGTTCTCATGTTGTACGTTTATTTGTTAACAAATATTCAAATTATAATATTATTAATTTAGATGCATTAACTTATGCAGGTAATCTGGAGAATTTAAAGGATATAGAAAGCAAATCTAATTATACTTTTATAAAGGAAGATATTTGTGATGACAAGAAAATGGAAACTATTTTTTCTAAATATGATATTGATGCGGTTATACACTTAGCAGCAGAATCACATGTAGATCGTTCCATTAAAGATCCATTTTCATTTGCAAAAACGAATGTATTGGGAACATTATCGTTATTACAAGCTGCTAAAATTTATTGGAATAATAATTATGCGAATAAATTGTTTTATCATGTTTCTACCGATGAAGTTTATGGAAGTTTAAATAATGAAGGTTATTTTACTGAAAAAACTGCTTATGATCCACATTCGCCTTATGCGGCTTCGAAAGCTTCTTCAGATCATTTTGTAAGAGCTTTTAATGATACGTATAAATTACCAACGGTTATTTCTAATTGTTCAAACAACTATGGTTCTTTTCAATTTCCAGAGAAATTGATTCCTTTATTTATTAATAATATTTGTAATAATAAATCATTACCAGTTTATGGTAAAGGAGAGAACGTTAGAGATTGGTTGTTTGTAGAAGATCATGCTAGAGCAATTGATGTTATTTTTCATAAAGGAAAGTTAGGGGATACCTATAATATTGGCGGGTTTAATGAGTGGAGAAATATAGATTTAATTAAAGTTTTAATTAAAACAGTAGATGAACTTTTAAGTAGAGAAGAAGGAGCGTCTGAAAAATTAATTTCTTATGTTAAAGATAGAGCAGGGCATGATTACCGTTACGCTATAGATTCCTCTAAATTGAAAAATGAATTAGGATGGGAACCATCTTTACAATTTGAAGAAGGAATAGAAAAAACAGTAAAATGGTATTTGAATAATACTGAATGGGTTGAAAATATAGTGAATGGAGATTATCAGAAATATTATAAAGAGATGTATGAAAATTAAATTTCATTTAGAATAAAAACAAAAAACCGTTGAACTTTTAAGCTCAACGGTTTTTTATTTTTAAATATAATTTTTCTACCTCAATCTTTCTAAACTTAAATCACGATTATATTTTACAATATAAAGACCTTTGTTACTAATAGAACCAAATAGTTTTTTTGTGAAATTAAATTTATTTTCTAATCGTAAAGAAATTCCTTGCTTAAAGGTTTCTGAAAGTTTATCACCAGAAGCTAAACGCATTAAAATATCATAAGTTATATCAAAACCTTTGAAAGAGTATTCTGAAGGTATGTCTTTATTAATAGATCTGTATTTTTTATTGAAATCTTTTATATTTTTAGCTTTGTAATCTGAATAATTACTAGTAACATAAGTAAAATCTATTCTTGCAAGTGTATTGTTATCAACTTCATCGTAAGCACTATTTTTTTCAATTGCAAAAACTTGAGCTGTAATTTTTTCTGGTAAAACTACCATACTATTTATAGCATCAGCAACCGCAGCATTTTTGTCAGAAGTTAATAATATCCAATTATGAATTCCAACTTTCATTTCTTTGGTAAAACGCTCTTTTTTGATATAACCTTTTTCTGGTTTGAGAACATGTATTTTTTGAATAGAATCATGTTGCTTTAAACCATTTAAAATTGTTTTTACTTGGTTATTTGATATTTCGCTATTATCACCAACTATAAATATGGTTTCTCCATTGTAAATACTTTTTAAATGGTTTACTAAAAATTTACTATGAGCTTCTTTATCTGGAGCAGATTTAATAATTTTTGAAGAAGAGAAGTCACGTTGATTTTTAGAAAAATGAGGAAAAACAACAGGGACATTTACATCATTAGCAATAAGTTCAGCTTTTTTTGAGTAAAAAGGGCCAATTATTACATCTACATCATCTAATTTATCTTGTTCCAAAATATTTTTAATGTTTTTTCCTCTGTTACCAGTATCAAAAACAGAAACATCGACATTAACACCTTCTTTTTTTAAAGAATCAATAGCCATTTCAGCTCCCATATAAAAATCAGTAAC
>CALISK010000299.1 GCA_938041625.1 uncultured Tenacibaculum sp.
TTTCTTCCAATAGGATGAAAAGCATCAAATGATTCTAAAGCTTCCTCAGCCGCTTCTTTACCTCCAAAGACACCATGATAAACAGGAGTTTTAACTACAGCAGGAGAAACTGCATTTACACGAATACCAAAATCAGCTAACTCCATAGCTAAATGTTGCGTTAAAGAATGTAATCCTGCTTTTTGCATAGAATAAGCAGACGAAGGAGTTGCTTTAACTGCTTGTTTTGCCCACATAGAACCTACATTTACAATAGAACCACTATTGTTTTCCTTCATTTTTTTTGCAATTCCTTGTGTAATAAAGAAAAAACCTCTGTTTAAATCTAAATAAGAGTCATAATCTTCAACAGTGTGATCTAAAAATGGTTTCGGGCCAAAAATACCTGAAGCATTTACTAAATAATCAACTTTATCTAAAGAAGAAATTACATTAATAAAGTTTGTAACTTCTTCAATATTAGTAATATCTACTTTATGTTTATGTAAATTAGCCGCGTCTGCTACTTTCTCAGTGCTTCTACCTACAATATGTACGATTGCTCCTTCATTTAATAATTGATTTGCTGTTGCATTACCAATTCCGCTTGTACCACCTACAATAATTGCTACTTTGTTTTGAAAATTACTCATGTCTTTTTTTATTTATAATTATTAATATTTATATTGAACAGACAGGTCTGTCTTTTTTAGTGTAAAAAAATTAAACTATTTTTTTACAGAGTTTTTTAGCTTCAATAATAGGCCAATCATTTTGATGCAAATGACTTTCTGAAACAGCACTTTCATATAACAAATATATCTGTTTAGATAATGTTAAAGATTCTAATTCTGTAATAGAAGGAATGTTTTTATTAATCAATTCTTTAAAAAAATTAATTAATTGTCTTTTTTGTAACTGAATTTCATTTCTTATTCTTGTATCGTCTATTGGTATTTCAGAAATAGTTTTAATACACCAACAACCATTAAAGTCTTTTTCCCTGAAAAATGAACTTAAGAAATCGAAAATGGCATAAATTTGTTCTTTCCCTTCATTTCTGGAATTACAAAATATTTCTATGTTACTAGAAAAGGTATAGTTTTTATATTTTAAATATGCCAAACAAATATCCTCTTTGGATTTAAAATGATTATATAATGTTGCTTTTGCAATTTCTGACTTAGCTATTATTTCATTTATTCCAGTTGAATTATAACCATTCTTATAAAATAACATAGAAGCTATTTCTGTAATGTGTTGTTTTGTTTTCGATTGTTTCACGGTACAAATATATAAATAATATTTTTAATAGACAGATCTGTCTGTTTTTTATTTTTAACCTGTTAACTAATATAAATAAAATTGGTCATCTCTTTTCGGTTTAACTCTTGTCATTTATGGCTTTTATAATTACTTTAGTTGCTTAAATGAATTTTAAATAAAGTATGATACCTAAGACAGAATATGTTCCATATTTCTCTTCTTTTATAACCTTATTAGATAGTGAAAAATCAATAATAGATAATTTAAAATTAGTACAAGATGATTTTGAAATTACCTTAAAAGATATTTCTAATGAAAAGCAGAATTATAAATATGCTGATAATAAATGGACAATTAAAGAATTAATGCAACACTTAATTGATTCTGAACGTGTTTTTTGTTATAGAGCTTTATGTTTTTCTAGAGGAGATAAAACTGACCTACCAGGTTTTGATCAAGATTTATTTGTTGAAAATTCGATAGCACAACAGCGTGATTTTAATGAATTACTAGAAGAAATGAGTGTGTTACGTAAAGGAACTATTCAATTATTTAAAAGCTTTACAGATGAAGACTTATTAAAAATAGGAACAGGGTCTGGAAATAAAATATCTGTCAGAGCTTTAGGTATGGTAATAGGAGGGCACCAAAAGCACCATTTAGAAGTTATTAAAGAAAGATATTTATAGTTTTTTAATAAAAACGAATTTTATAATCATTATGGTATTCCTCATTTTTAGCTAATTGAAGAATGCCATCTTTTGTTTTAAAATTTTGATCTGTATTTTCTAAATCAGCTGCCCCCATCCATGGTTCAAAGCAAAGAAATGACGCATTTTGTTTAGTCCAAAAAGCGAAAAACTGCCAATAATCAATTTCAAAATCAATTCCATGATGATGTTTATTAGATTTTAAACTTATCTTTTTAGATTGAATATCTTTAAAAATTAAAGCATCTTTAGCAAACAATGCATAGTCTAATTCTAATTTATTCCCTATTTTTTTAGAAGTAGGTTTTTCTATACGTAATCCGTTTTTTTGATTTAGTAAAAACTGATTAGGTTTTTCATTATATTCAAATTCAATATAATAATCAGAAAATTTACTTTCTGCTGTTAGAGGACATTTAAAAGCTGGATGTGCTCCTATAGAAAAATATAAATCTTTAACATCTTTATTAATTACAGAGTACTTAATTTGTAATTGGTTTTCAATTAATTTATAATGAATTATAAGCTGAAATTTAAAAGGATAAAAGAGAAGTATTTTTTGAGAAAAAGAAAGTTCAAAAATTACTTCTGAATCATTTTGAAAAGTTATTTCAAATTCAGCATCTCTTGCGAACCCATGTTGAGAAAGTTCATATGATTTATTATCAACAAAGTAACTATCTTCTTTTAATTTACCAACAAAAGGAAATAAAATTGGAGCTTGTCTTTTCCAAAACTTTGAATCTC
This sequence comes from uncultured Tenacibaculum sp., assembly GCA_938041625.1. Taxonomy (GTDB): domain Bacteria; phylum Bacteroidota; class Bacteroidia; order Flavobacteriales; family Flavobacteriaceae; genus Polaribacter. The sequence goes on from CALISK010000299.1 coordinate 2,703, forward strand.
CATTCCATAAATAATCAAGTTTAGTTTCTTTAGAATATACTTTAGTTAACTCAGCACCTAGAGTATTTAATTCTATTTGTAATTCTTTATTTTCTAATTTAACCATAAAAAGTAAATAATAAAACCTTACTAATTTAAGTAAGGTTTAATAATTAATATTCTATTTTATCATTTTTTTCTGTCCATTTTGCAAAAGGTTCTAAAGCAATTTCTCGTCCAACCTGCTCAAAAGGAATACTACGTTTTTCGTATGGTAATGGAATTTCCTTATAAATGAATTCATCATCGAAGCCTATATTTGCTGCATCTACTTGATTACTTCCGTAATATACTTTATCAGGACGTGCCCAATAAATAGCGCCTAAACACATAGGACAAGGTTCGCAAGAAGTATATATAATACATCCTTCTAATTGAAATGAACTTAAGTTTTTACAAGCATCTCTAATAGCAGTTACTTCTGCATGTGCAGTAGGGTCATTTGTAGAAGTAACTTTGTTATTACCACGACCTATAATTTCACCATCCTTGACAATAATGCAACCAAATGGCCCGCCTTCATTGTTTTGCATTCCTTTTAGAGCAGCTTTAACAGCTTCACTCATAAATGTTTCGTGTGTATTCATGTTTTTGTTTTAAATATAAAAAAAGGAAAGCAAAAGTAGAAGAATTTTCTGAAAATAAGCTGTTGTTACCAAGGATGTTTTAAATTAGACTGTCTTTTAATGAATGTTGATGCCTTCTTTTCCAAAAAGGATGTTCTTTCCAGCGCTTTTCAGTACCATAAAAAATGTTTTTATGGTTTAAGTAGCTATTCCATATTGAAGTAATTTGCGAGGTATATGCTTTTGAAAAATCAGTAATTTTATGATGATCATATTTTCTTATAAATTTATAATCTTGTAATAATTCTGTTACTTGCATAGCACTAGCTATAGCATTAAACATACCTTGTGATGATAATGGATCAAAACTAATAGCAGCATCACCAAGAGCTAACCATTGTGTACCACAAACCTGGTTCAGTTTTGTTGAATTTGCGCTTACAACTCCATGAAATTGAATTTTATTGATATCCTCTTTTGTAATATAATTGTTTATAATTTGATTGGTTATGATTATTTTAGAAAAAGAATCATAATTTTTAAAATAACTTTTATCTATTAAATCAGCATCTGTTTGAAAACAGATAACTCTTTTATGTTTAGGAGTTACAGCACTGTACCACCAACCATCACTATCAGTAATTATAGTACTCATCGTATTTTTTTCTTTGTTAGGAAGCGTTAACCAACAAGATATTAAAGAATCAAATGATGTTCTGTTAATTTGCAAACTTCTAGCAAAGTGAGAATTTCTACCAGTTGCATCAATTACAAAATTAGTATTGAATATATCAGTAGTTCTATTTTTTAAAAGATCCGTTTTACAAGTAATTTTCCAAGCTTTATTTTCATAAAAACTATTGAAAAGACGTGTACCCCAAAAACAATGAACCCCTTTTTCTTCTACCTTTTTTCTAAGGAAAATTTCAAACTGCTGTCTGTCTAAACTTTTAGAACATCCATCTGGGTTTCTTAAATGGTCTACAATTCGAACTTGATCACTTCCCCAATACGATTGCATTCCTAAATTATTGATACATAACTTTTCTTGTTCAGTAGTGTTTGTAAATAATTGTAGTTTGTTTAAAATACGTTGTGCGGCAGGTGCTAACGATTCACCTACTTTTTCAGGAGGAGTTTCTAACTTATCAACAATAGAAACATTGTAAGTGTCTGCTAAAGAAATGGCAGCAATGCAACCAGCAATGCCGCCACCTATAATTAATATTTCTGTTTTATGATTGTTCAATTTACTTAGGGGTATATCTAGAAAAACGTGTCATTTTTTCTGGTATTCCTACTTCGTTTTGTGTTGCTTTAGGATGCTGTAATGATGTTGATTTATTTATTTTGTGCATCTTAGAAGCAATTAAGTTTACTAAGTTTTTAACGTTTGGTGTTTCGTAATTATCTTTAATAAGCTCATGCTCTATAAGCGACAACAAATTGTCTTTAGCATCTACTAATAATAATTGTTCATTTAACAAGTGCTTGTTTGATAATTTATCTATAATAGTACTCATTAATTCTTTAGAAGAACTATCAAATTGATCAAAAATATATGCTATTTCTAATTTAGTAGCTTCAAGTAATGCTTTTTCTTGTGCTTTTGTAGGTGTAATACCAATTTGCATTTCTTTAGGAAAATTGGAATCATCAATAACTCCCGGACGTTTTTGAACTACAGCTAACTTATCAAAATACTTAACCATACTATTAATCTGATTGGTATAGGTTGGTGATGCTCCGTCTAAAGGAAGATCAGCTAACCATTCAGTACGATTTGCAAAAGCTTCCATACGAGTTTCTTCTGCTAAATTTTTATCAAGAGTTTGTTCATATCGCTTTTCATCTAAAATATTATTAGGTACTCTAGCAGGCCAGAAGGTAGGTAAATATGGATCGTAATCCGTAGTGTATCCATCTCTACAACTTGCAGTATCTGTTTGCCAAGGAATTGCCATCCAACGGGTAATACCACCAGCAATTTGTCCACCTAAAATAGGACCTTTAGCTAAAGTTAAGGTATCTGTATTCATGGTTGGTCCATAATAAACACCATTTACAGGAGGTGTTTCTAACGCATGTTTTACTCTAAAAGGAGCCATATACATACCTGATGAACGCATTGGCCAAGTCATTTCACAACCAGGATGAAAAGCATCTGCTAAACAAAAATCCATAGCTGCTTTGGTTAACATATCAGGTTGTTCAGCTACTGGTAAATCATCAATTTTTGGAAGCTCTAGATGAAAAGGACATCCTTCTCTATCTACAAAATCAGCATCAAAATCACCTTTTACCCATTGATCTAAAAATTCTAACTGAAGCCCCGATAGTGTAGCATGTTGACGTACAGATCCTGTTGAAGGAATACTAACTGCATCTCCATATAACCAAGGCCATAGTTGTGGAGCTTCTGCACCCTTTACATCAATTCGCCTAAAATTATTAGAAATGGTTCTACGCATTTCAAGAAAAGCAGGTGAGGGGTTTCCTAATTTTTTAATCCATTTGTTAGACGTATAATTAAACTGACCGCCCCAACCAAAAGCACCAGCAAAACCAGCATTTACCCATTGTAAATCGGTCATACGTTGAAAAATAGGTAGAATATCTTTGGTAAAAGATGGTCGTTTTGGTCGTGCTAACATCCCTGATTTTACAGCTACGTCTCTCATTAAATCCCACATAGTACGTACCGATTTTTGCATTGGCGCATAATCGGATGGTGCACAAATTACCCAAGCAGGATCTACTTTTAATTTTGTTCCGTTATATTCAACATCTGCTGTTACGGGGCCATCTGATGTATCATCATACCAACCTTCATTGTTAGCAAAAGTAATTGCAATATCTCCATCTATGTTTTCAGATTTTCCATGTCCACCAAGCATAATTAAACGACCTTTTTCATCAGTACGCATTTCACCTAAATATACTTTTTTAGATAAAAATTCACCTTCAAAAAAGGGACCTTCTTCTATGCTTTTACCAGAAATAGATTGAGGGCCACCGTCTATTAATAACTCATCACGATTTTTTACATCAATATTTCTTAACAATGAAGGAGGAGCATCTGCTGCTTCAGGAATGTCTAAAGCTATTTGAAATTGATACCAAGAAGCTTTTTGATTTGATAAGTGACTATGCCAAGTAATGTTTGCATTTTCTGCTGTAAGCTCTTTTACAGCTTTACCAGCGGCATTAAATCCATAAATTCGAAATTGAGCTGCTTGTCTTTTTAAAGCACCCACTTCATCTCTATAAGCGTAAGCGTCTTCTTTAGCTATTGGTTCATCAATTAAAGGGCCTATAAAAAAATCATTTTCACTATTACCAACTCTCATAACACCAATTGGAGGATAAATACCAGCTGTTACTATACAAGTATCTTCTTCATCTGTGTTCCCTTTAAATTTTGGACTTCTTTCTTTAGGTTCTTGTAATTGTTGACCGTTTGCTTGATGACGTACTTCTGCACTTGCTGCATATACCACTTTTCTTACTGCTGCTATTGACCCTAAAGGTTCGTGTTCTGGTAAAATTCTCCAAATATTAAAAGCTAAATTAGTTCCGAATTCAGCCTGACCAATATTAGCAACATCTTGTTTAGGAATATGTAATTTTGCGATGCATATATATGGACTTTCCTCTTCATTCCAAACTACTTGAGCATCATCTAAAGGCATTGTTTCATCATTGGTTCTTAACTGAATTTCAAACCTAAAAGTCGTTTCCTCTTTTAATAATCGTCTTTCTAAATCAATCGCTAAATAATTGTTTTCATCAAAAGGAACTCCTTTATACGTGTTTTCAGGAACTAAACGGTATTTAACAATTTGGTTATCTCCTAATTTAAAAGGAAGTATTGCCCAGTATTTTGCACTTAAAACACTGGCTTCTTCTTTAGTCATAGCTTTAAGTATTTCACCAAGTTCTGGATGTTTGTTTATATAAGAATCATAATCTTTATCTATAACACCCGCAGAAGTAAAGCTACACATTTGATTGGCGTCACTAGCAAAAAAACGATCTATGTTTTGAAATATAAAATCGGCATTTGTACCTTCTCCTAATAATTTAGGACCTTCTACACCAAAAAGTTTTAATCCAACGCCTAATGTAGAATGTATATCTGGAGAAGTAGGAGTAGTGTCACTAGAAAAACGGATAACACATTCATAAGAATCACCAGCAAAAATTCCTTGTTTAAAGCTTTCGTCAATATCTTTATTGATAACAAAGTTTCCGTAAGCAATACCATGTTGTTTTCTAAAAACAGCTCTTTCAGCAGGTTTTTGACCTCTTTCAATTCTTGTTTTTTGTCCCATTTCCACAAACATCTCTTTTAAACGTTTGGTTACTGTAGTTAAATCTCCGTCGCAATTCCAGCACGATGAAGATTTATTGTTTTGTAGTTTTGTCATTATTAGTTTTTATTTAATAGGTTGAAGGTTAGTGAACCTTATAAATATAAAACTATTAAGTATAGCGTTAAAGTAAATAATAATAGTAATAAGCGTATTTATTTTATGTATAAAAGTGTAAAATTTGGGTATAAAAAAAAGCTTGTGAAATTTTCACAAGCTTTTTTTAGTTTTTATAAATGAATGAAGTTTTATTTTAAACCACTAGTCATATCAGCAGGTATTACCCAAGCATCATATTCTTCTGGAGTAACATGACCTAAACGTACCGCTTCTTCTTTTAAAGTAGTACCATTTGCATGTGCAGTATTTGCTATTTCAGCAGCTTTGTAATAACCAATTTTAGTATTTAAAGCAGTAACTAACATTAACGAGTTATTTACTAGTTCATTAATTCTATTATGGTTTGGTTCAATACCAGCAGCACAGTTTTCGTCAAAAGATTTACAAGCATCACCTATTAATTGTGCCGATTGTAATACGTTTGCAGCCATCATAGGCTTAAATACGTTTAATTCATAGTGACCTTGAGTACCCCCAACAGTTACTGCAACATCATTACCCATTACTTGTGCACAAACCATTGTAATTGCTTCAGCTTGTGTAGGGTTTACTTTACCTGGCATAATAGAAGAACCTGGTTCGTTTGCAGGAATAATTAATTCTCCAATACCAGAACGAGGACCAGAAGCCATTAAACGAATATCATTGGCTATTTTATTTAAAGAAACAGCTAATTGTTTTAAAGAACCGTGTGTTTCAACTAAAGCATCATGTGCAGCTAATGCTTCAAATTTATTTTCGGCAGTTATAAAAGGTAATTCTGTAAAATCTGCAATATATTTTGCAACTAAAACGTCATATCCTTTAGGTGTATTTAATCCAGTTCCTACAGCAGTACCACCTAAAGCTAATTGACTTAAATGCTCTAATGAACTTTTTAAGGCTTTTAAACCAAAGTTTAATTGAGCAACATAACCAGAAAACTCTTGCCCTAAGGTTAGGGGAGTAGCATCCATTAAGTGCGTACGTCCAATTTTTACAACATCTTTAAAAGCTTCTGATTTTGCTTGTAAAGTATCACGTAATTGTTCTACACCAGGAATCGTTACTTCGACAATCTTCTTATAGGCAGCAATATGCATTCCTGTAGGAAATGTATCGTTTGATGATTGTGATTTGTTAACATCATCGTTAGGTTGAATTGTTTTATCACCTTCGCCAATTTTTTTACCAGCAATTTCGTGAGCTCTGTTTGCTACTACTTCATTAACATTCATGTTACTTTGAGTACCAGAACCTGTTTGCCATATTACTAATGGAAACTGATCATCTAACTTACCTGCTAAAATTTCATCACAAACCTTTGCAATTAAATCACGTTTTTCTTCTGTTAAAACACCTAATTCAGCATTTGTATATGCAGCAGCTTTTTTTAAATAAGCAAAACCATAAACAACTTCTAAAGGCATAGTACCAGCAGGACCAATCTTAAAATTATTTCTAGAACGCTCAGTTTGCGCTCCCCAATATTTATCGGCAGGTACTTTTACCTCACCCATAGTATCTTTCTCAATTCTATATTCCATTATATATGTTATTAATTTTAAAGAGTTTTCAAATTTAAGAAAACTAGCAGACTTGTTTGTTTAAATAATGACTGAAATATTTTTATAAAAATTATAAAAACAAGAAAATATGTTCTATTTTTGTCAGCAGTATAATTTTTCAAAAGAAATAAATGTTAGATTTTTCACAATTTTCAGGATTAGTATTGTTTATGTTCATATTTACAATCGGTTTTTGGTTGTTAATATTTTTATTAACGTTTGTAGTTCCTTATTGGATTGGTGGAACTATATGGGAAAATTTAAAATTAAAGAAAGAAGCAAAAAAAGCAGCTGAAGGAAAGTAAGCTTTATAAAATATAGAATAAAGAGCCCGCATTATGCGGGCTTTTTTTATGGAAAAAATATACAAATAAAATGAGTTGTTATTATTGTTTAACTATATAAAAACAATAGTTTTGTGGACTTAACTACTTTATGAAAACAAATTTTATGAAAAACTATTACACTTTAACTTTAGTATTTTTATTTACTTTAAATTTATTGTCATGCTCTTCAAATGAAGAGGATGTACAAACTGATAACGCAGTGTTTGCTATGACTGCTAAAATGAATGGAAAAATTTTTAAAGCAAATAACCCTTTTGGAAACAATGATTTTTCTATGACCAATATTTGGAGTTATTATCCTATTGAAGATTTTGTGATGCTTCAAGCAAGACAAGGAGGGGTAATTGGGAATCGTGAGATTAATATATGGTTGAAAAGAAGTGATATTGCTGTTGGTACCTATTCTATAGGCGCAGAAACGTTTAATACACCTCCTTCGCATTTTATAAGAATGTTTGATCTTATTAATGATATCCCTGAATATACAAAAGAAGGGACCTTAGTTATAACTGAAGTAAATTCTTCAGAAAAAATGGTAAAAGGTACTTTTGAGTTTACTACAACGGAAACTCCAGCTGACCCAAATGCTACTGTAGATTTTACAGTTACAGATGGTACATTTAATTATGTTTATGAATAATATTTAAGTTATATTTTTATAAGAAAAGCCTGCATTATACAGGCTTTTTTAGTTTTATATTGTTTATTTTTAAATAATGAAAACTGAGATTAATACTATTTGGCTCGATTTACACGAAGAATTATATACTTTTATTCTTTTTAAAATAAAAGACGAACAAGTATCAAAAGATCTTCATCAAGAAGTTTTTTTAAAAATTCAAACAAAAATACATCAACTAAAACATAGTTCTAAGCTTACATCTTGGGTATATCAAATTACTAGAAATGTAATTATTGATTATTTTCGGAAGTCTAAAAGCAAGAAAATTTCAATAAATGATTTAGATTTTCCAGAAGAACAAAATGAAAATTTTGATTATTCAAAACTAACGAATTGTATCAATCAAAAAATAGAAACCCTTTCTTCTATACATAAAGAAGCGATTCTTTTAACTTCTTTTAAAGGGTATTCACAAAAAGAATTGGCTAAACATTTAAAAATATCTTATTCAGGAACAAAATCTAGGGTTCAAAAAGCTAAAAGGGTTTTAAAACAAAACATTTTAGATTGCCCAAATGTTGAGTCGGATAGTTCAGGGAAACTACTTGATTTTAAAAATAAATAAAAATAATAACGTCTTTTTTAAATGAATACCGTCCATCAGATATAATGTTTAAAAAAACAATTAAAATGGATCATTCAAAAAAAGTTATAGTACAAATTCTTAATGCCTTTGTTGAAGATAATAAAGGAGGCAATCCTGCAGGTGTCGTTTTAAATGCAGATGGATTATCTGATAAAAATAAGTTAGAAATTTCTAAAAAAGTGGGGTTATCGGAAACCGCTTTTGTATCAAAATCTAATACAGAAGATTTTAAATTAGATTTTTTTACACCGAATAAACAAATAGCACATTGTGGACATGCAACAATAGCTACATTTTCATATTTAAAACAATTAGGGCTTGTTAAGACAAATAATTCATCTAAAGAAACAATAGATGGAAAAAGAAAAATAAAACTGACAGGCGACTTTGCTTTTATGGAACAATTAGCTCCAAATTATACTGATGTTAATCATAAAGGGAATCTAATTTTAAAATCATTGGGATTAACAAAAAAGGATCTTATACCTGAGGCTCCAATACAATTAGTGAATACAGGTAATTCATTTGTACTAATACCTGTTAAAAATGAAAAAGTCTTAAAAAATATGATTCCAGATTTTGATTTGATACATGAAATAAGTGAAGTATTTAATTTAATAGGTTACTATGTTTTTTCTATGGATACTGAAAATAATAAAAATGATGTTACTTCTAGAATGTTTGCACCTCGCTATGGAATTTTGGAAGAAGCCGGAACAGGAATGGCTGCAGGTCCACTTGCTTGTTATCTTTTTGATATTTTAAAAATTAAAAAAGAACGTTTTTATATTCAACAAGGGAAATATATGAGAGAACCATCTCCAAGTTTAATAATTGTAGATTTAGATATTGAGAATGGAAATATAAAAAGCTTAATGGCAGGAGGGAAAGGAGTTTTGAAAAAAGAATTAATAATTGAAATTGAGATGTAAAAAAGAAATTTTGAGTAGATAATTAATTTAATTTTTATTAAAAAGTATTAAAAATAGAATAAAAACAAGGGGGTAACCCCCTTGTTTTCTTTGATACTATCTTAAAAAGCTTGTCCGCCACCATCAAATTCACTTCTTTGGCGTTC
>CALISK010000300.1 GCA_938041625.1 uncultured Tenacibaculum sp.
CGAAAGTTAACAAGCTTTATTATCTCTCTTGTAAAGGTAAACAGTAGTAGTTTTGTGATATAAAAATTAAACAATGAATACCATGAAAACAATCTTAATTACAATTTTAGCAGTATTTACATGTATTTTAAATTCATGTGCACAAAGTTTTCCAGAGCCACCACAACCACCAAATTCAGGCAATACACATACAGAAATAACAAATACAGTAAGTAATTCTACTAGTGTTTCTAGTTCTGGTAATTCATATAAATTTAAATCAAAATTTCAAGGCTCTAAAAGAGTTGGAGTTGAAAATATTATAAAAGATGTTTTAGAAGATATCACTTATAATAAAACAGAAAATGGAATTGTATGGAATAGATTAGTAGATGGCGAAGTTGCTTTCGAATGTGTTTTAACCAAAAGAAGATTAAAAATTATATTAAATAAAGAAGCTTTTTCTACTTCTTTTCTTGAAAAAATAGAAGAGTTAGGTGAAGATTTACAAGAGTACGTTTCTACACATAAAGAGCATACTTTTAATAGAGGTAGATCCAATTCTGTAGTACAAGCAGAAATAAGATTAGAAAGAGCAAGAGAAGAGTTAAAAAGAGCTACAAAAAACTTGAAAAGAGCAAAATCAAAGTGATTTTAATAACGCATAATTAATCAAAAAATATAGTCAAGGGGTTTTTAACCCCTTGTTATCAGTAATTCCCTACATCAGGAACCGATTGATTTCTTAAGCTAACGGATAGATTTTTTTAAGTAAATTTGAAGTTAGTCAAGATTAAAAAAATGAAATTAATTATTTTAAAAAAATATACGAGATATGTATTTTTTCTTGTAATTCTGGTAAATTTATATAATTGTAAACCATATTTTCATTACTATGAAGTGAGAGAACCAGGTCCATCTCCGATTAGTAGTCATGTTACTCGAAATGAAATAATAGAAGTTCAAGACACAATAATTGTAAAAATTAATGGAACTGTAATTTTTGATGAACAACCTAATCCAGGAATGATACTAAAATTCATGAATACTTTAACTAATAAAGTATACTCATCTGAAACTGATTTTTATGGGAATTTTAATATTATTTTAGAAGAAGGAATTTATAAATCATTCTATGACCTAGAGCAACAAGAAAAATTAGAGTTGGGTAGTTTCACTTTCAAATCAGGAGAAGTTAGGATTTTAGATTTTAATCTAAAAACAGGTTGTTGTGGAGGAGAATATGTTAGAAAATATGTTAAGAAATATAGGAGTTTACGACATTTTGAAAAAACTAAAACAAAATAAAAAGTTTTGGCTAAGTGCTTAATCGGAAGTTAATCATTTTTTAATTCACGTACTAACTATAGTCAAACCGTTAAAGTTAATACATGAAATCACTATTAAAAATATGATTATTTCCAAATAACATTTTTCTTGGTTACTTTTTTATGGGCATTATGTATATGATACAAGCGTGCTTTTAATAATAACCTTCTTCCTTTAATATGTCTGGTAAAAAATAGTTTTGAATTACCTACATTTTTATTCCAGTACTTTTGAAAAATTAAAGCTTTCTTTTTATTACTTTCAAAAACTTCAGGAACCGAAAAAAAGTTTTGAGCTTTTAATCTTCTTTGTAACCAATTTGTTGTAATAATTAAATACTTAGGATTTTCTATTACCTGTAATACTTCATCTAAAGCATTAATAAAAACTTTACTTTCATATCGGTCGCATCCTTCTATACTACAAGTAACATTTCCGTTAGATTGTAAATCTGTAATAATAGAAATTTCAGAATCTGGAGTTTTAAGTATTTTTAATTCATGTAAAGTATCTATAATAGTAAAAGCTATTTTGTATATTTTTTTATGAATTAAACCATAATTAAAATATAATCGTAAAGATTTATATATTTTAAAACCAAAGTTTAGAAATAAAAGGCCCGCAAAGAAATAAATAAAATAGAAGGTTCCTTTTTGTAATAACAAACCATAATTGTTAATTAAAAATTGAAACATAAAAAAAATAATACCAATGAGTAGTTCAAAAACACTATACTTAACTACATCTTTATAATACATTTTCTTTTGTCTAGAAACACTTTTCTTTGAGTTTAAAAAAAGGAGTTCATCCCCAATTCTTTTACCACTAAAAACAGCTTTTTCCCACTTTAAAGAAACGTTATTACGGTTTTTAGATTCTTCTAAAGTTCTTCTATTTAAAGTTTCAATATCATTTTCGAATATTTTTTCAGGAAAATTAAGTCGATGAATACCATTTTTAATTACGGTGGTGTTATGATTAGAGATTCCTAAAAAAGAATCAAATCGACGACTTAAAATTTCTAAATCTCTTCCTCCGTTTTCATCTGTAGTATCTACACAGGCTAAATGCCAAATAAGTCCTACTTTATTAGGAGTATTTATATGAGTTCTAATAGCTCTACCACGCATTTGATTAGAGGTAACAAAGGAACCTACAACAGAGGCCAGTATTAAACTGTTTATAGAAGGAGCATCCCAGCCTTCTCCTAAAAGTGATTTAGTACCTATAAGAACTTGTATATGCCCTAATTCAAATAGTTTGGTAATAACTTCCACAATATTTTTAGAGGAAGATTTACTACTAAGTGTTACAAACTTAGAATCTGTTTTAAGTGTACTAATTGTATAATTCTCAAGAAGATCAATTTCTTGTAATTTAGAAATTATATTTTCATGAATTATTACTAAAGAACCTGTTAAAACAGCTAAACATTCTTTTTTTTCAATATCATTTTTTAAAAAATGAAAAATAGGAATAACTCCAATTTTTTGAATCTCGGAATATTCACTTTCAGAAAAACTTAAATATTCTTTTCTAATATAATCTGTTAAAATAACACACCTTAAATTTTCTTTTAAATTCGTTTCTTCTTGTTTAACAATAGTGATAATACTTTTTAATTTACTAGTACTATTGCTTAATGATTTATAGAGTAAATCGTTTCCAATTAAATTAACTCTGTTTCTATTGAATACTGAGAGTTGTCGAAGCTGTTTTTCTAAAGAGTTAATATAAGTTTCATGTTCAATTAGCTGTTCTCTATCATCAACTAATATATTTTGAAATAGCGTTTGAAGCCATTCATTTGTTAATTGTGGAAAAATGACTTCACTTTTAGAATTAAAACCTAAAAGAAATAATTTATCAAAAGAAATCTCTTCTTCCGCTTCATTCAAGAAAATTAAGATAGCAGAAAAAAACTCCGAGTTTTTATAAATTTCTTCTAAGTTTTCTTCTGTTCTACTATAAAATCGATGTTCTTTAATAAAAGAAATGAATTTTTTATCCTTTACAATATGATCAACAAAATCGGCTATTTTTAATCTAAATTCAGTAATAAAATTAATTTCTTGATCTTCTGGTTTTGATAGAAAAATTAAATCTTGATGCGGACATAAATTTTTTTCTTTAACCAAATCAGGAACCACTATTTCATCGTCTATTTCTCCACATAAGTCAAAGTATTTTTGAACTTCAGAATTTTCACTATCATAGGGTGGAGTAGCAGTTAAAGCTACTATCGTTTGTAGGTTTTTTTCTTTTAATTCATATAAACATTTCCACCATTCATTTTTTAAATGATGTGCTTCATCTAAAAGAATTACTTCTATTCCTTGTTCTTTAAAAAAATTAAAATAGTCTAGTTTATTATCAAACGTTTTAAAGAGACTATGTAAAGATTGGTAGGTAGAAAATGTTACTAAAGAAGGCTTTTTAATATCAAATGAAATAGGAGTAAAACTAGTATCTTTTGTAAAAAAACTTTGTAAACGATCTTCCCATTGGTTTCGAATGGTTAGGGTAGGAGCTAGTACGAGTGTCTTTTTATTGATACGTTTTAAAATCTCAATACCTAAAATAGTTTTACCTGAACCTGGAGGAGCTACAATATGAAAATGATTATCCTGAAT
>CALISK010000301.1 GCA_938041625.1 uncultured Tenacibaculum sp.
AGTATGAATTGAACTATAATTCCCATCCGATTCTACACAAAGTATTTCTTGAGGCTTTAAAAAGATTAACCTTCCATCTGCATTAATGATTATTTTTTTCTCTTCTAATCTTTGATTAAAGCTAAACAGTATTTTCTCAAACTTAACATTTGTATCTACATCAGAAACTCGTTTCGCAAACTTAGATATTTTTTTTAGAGATTGCTCTAAATCATCTGTATCTACTGGTTTTAATAAATAATCTATAGCTTCTTTCTTCAAAGCCTTAATAGCATATTCATTATAAGCTGTAGTTATTACAATCGCAAAATCTTTTCTAGGAAGTCTTTCTATAAACTGAAAACCGTCCATAGTTGGCATTTCTATATCTAAAAACAAACAATCAATTTTGTTTTTATCAATAAAGTCTAACGCTTTTTGCGGTTTAGAAAAGGTAGCCAGTATTTCAACTTCATCGTTAAAATTAGAAAGCTCCCAAGATAAGCTCTTAATAGCTTTATCCTCATCATCGACTATAATAGCTTTTAACATGATAAATAGTTATTTTTTGCAATTTATACAAAAAAAACAACCATTCACACAAAAAATAGATATTTTTTTGTTAAACTTATTAAGAACAAGTAATTTTTACTATAATTCAAAAAAAAAGCCAGAATAAAATTCTGGCTTTTTAAAATTATTTATTTGGAAAATCTGGTTTCCTTTTTTCAAGAAAAGCAGTTGTTCCTTCTTTAAAATCTTCGGTTCCAAAACAATCACCAAATTCATTAATTTCAGATTTATATCCATCTACTCCATCAACAAAACCAGAATTAATAGCCTTTATTGCTTTACCAATAGCTACAGAAGAGTTTCTCACTATTTTACTTGCTATTTTTTCACCTAATGATAGTAATTCTTCTTGAGGTACTACATAATTTACCAATCCGTATTCTTTAGCTTCCTCTGCATTTATCATTCCTGCTGTCATTACTAACTCCATTGCTTTACCTTTTCCTATTAACTGAGGTAATCTTTGTGTTCCTCCATATCCAGGAATTACTCCTAAAGAAGTTTCAGGAAGTCCCATTCTTGCATTATCAGATGCAATTCTAAAATGACAAGACATTGCCAATTCTAAACCACCTCCTAAAGCAAAACCATTTATTAACCCGATAACTGGCGTTGTTAAGTTTTCAACAAAATCAAATAATAGCTCTTGTCCTTTAGCTGCCAACTTACCTCCTTCATTCACAGAAAAATGAGCAAATTCAGAAATATCTGCACCTGCTACAAAAGCTTTTTCTCCACTTCCAGTTAATAAAATAACTTTTACTGATGTATCTTCATTTAACTTTTTAAAAGCATTATGAAGTTCTTCAATAGTAGCTTTATTTAAAGCATTCAGTTTTTTAGGTCTATTAATAACTACTTTCGCTAAATAGTCATTTTGTTCTATTAAGATATTTTCGAAATCCATTGATTAAGTTTTGGGTAAAATTACGGTAAAAACTGTTCCTACTCCAAAAGTTGAAGAAAAAGTTATTTTTCCATTATATGCTTCTATTATATTTTTTATCATAGGCAAACCTAAACCCATTCCACTTGTTTTTGTAGTAAACTTAGGTTCAAAAATAAACTCTTTATTTTCTTCAGAAATTCCTTTTCCATTATCTGAAATAACAATTACAACATTTTCTTCTTTAACATCAACATCTACCTTTACTTCTATTTTAGGAGCTTCCCCTTCTTTCATAGCTTGGGTAGCATTTTTTACCAAATTAGTAATAATTCGAATCAATTGTGTTTTATCTAAATGTGCATATATTTCATTCTTTCCAGGAAAATAATGAATATAATCTTCATTAAAAATATCTAACGCGTGTTTAACAACATCAATTACCTCTAAATTTTCTTTTCGTTGTGTAGGCATTTTAGCAAAGTCAGAAAAAGCAGAAGCTATAGAACTCAATACGTCTATTTGTTGAATAAGTGTCTCACTATATTCTGATATCTTCTCTTTAATTTTAACATCTGATGGATCAAATCTTCTAAGAAAACTTTGAACTGTTAAACGCATAGGTGTTAATGGATTCTTAATTTCATGCGCTACTTGTTTTGCCATTTCTCTCCATGCTTGTTCTCTTTCACTTTGAGCCAATTTAACAGCACTATCCTCCAACTGATCTATCATATTATTATATGCATCAACTAAAGAATTAATTTCTGAACTAGCAGCGTTTAATGTAATTTTTTCATTCCGCTTATTTAAGCGTGTTTCCTTTATCTTTTCTGATATTGTTTGTATTGAACGTGTAATATAGCTAGAAAGAAAATACGCTAAAGCAATAGCTGCAACAAACATTAATGCATAAACAATCAATAACCTAGCCATAAACTCTCTCAACTCTTTCTTCTCTTCTTCATTATTTTGAGCTATTTTGAGCTCTAAAATACCTATTCTTTTAAATCGCGGGTCATTGATATATGTATAAGAAGATTGATAAGAGATACTTCCTATTTTATTGCCCTTTAAAACCCTATAATTAGAATCATTTGCTAATTCTATTACAATATCTTTAGAAAGTGGTGTTTCATCTATTACATCAAAATTATAAGGAATAGATGATTTTAATAACTTCCCATTCATATCATACATCGAAATTGTAAGATTATGAATGTTTGCTATTTCATAGATAATATCTTGAAAGATTTTTGAAAGGTTTTCGGTAGTTACAGGATAAGTAGTTTTCCTTTTTAACTCTATTTCTATATTATGTTTGGTTGCACTTTCTTTTCTTCCTAATCTAAGTAAATTATAATCTTTTGTTTGCTCATCATACTGGTAAATTGTAACACCTATAATTAAAATAGATGCTAACAATACCAAAAGTATCATGGATAAAAAGATTCGTATTCTTAATGATATATTATTTAAACTTAACAATTTTATTTTATTCTTTTAGATTTCATTAATAAACTATCGTCAAACTCACCATCATTACCCCAATCACAAACAGTATTCCCTGTAAAACCAGTATTCGTTTGTTTTATTAAGTACCATACCTGAACTTGGTTTCCTAAGTAAAAATAATCTACACATAAACTATCCCCTTTTGTTTCTCCTAATTTAAAACTATCTGGTTGTTTAAACCATGCTGAAAAAGTTCCATCCATATTATATATCGATTGAGCTCTTCCAGATTTAGGTTTACTAAAGTCATCTTCAAAGACAGAAGTACTATCTGTTTTATTTACAGTAGCCATTTCTATTTTAATATATTGAGTTTCCCAAGTACCAACCATAAAATTTTGTAACACTTATTTTTCTTCAGTTTTAACCTCTTTTTTTTTCTTGTTTACAGGCAACAAAAACCAGTCCAAAAACAAATATTATAATTACTAATTTTAGTTTCATAATTATTTATGCTTGCATTTTTTCTTCTTTGGTATGTAATAAACGTGTTAATTTTATAGATAAATCTAGTAAAATAATTTTTGCGTTTCCATTTCTTTCAATGTGATACTCCGCATCATTTAATTCCTTTTCAATAACAAGAATATTTCCGCTATGAATAAATGGAGCAAATTTTTCTAATTTAAAATTTGCTGTTTGAGGTGTTAAAAAAACCAAATCTGGTGTTCCATAATTTAATAATAACGCTTGTCTAAAAAACTGTAAGCAATATTGTATAAATTGTTTTTGGGTTTCTCTTCCCGATTTAGCAATACTTTCACTCCACCCTATTAAATCTTGAATTACTGCTGCATTTCCTTTCGCTTTAAAAGCACTTCTAATCCAAGTAATAAACCATTCTTCATAAATTAAATCATTAGAGTCATTATTTAATAAATGAAGGGCTTTATTATAACTCCCTTCAGCTTGTTGTGCCAATCTTACAGCTTCATTTTGTTGAATTTGCTCTTTATCAATAAGAGTAGTTGCAATATCATTTTCACTTAAGGAAGGAAAATGTAATGCTTGACATCGAGATTTTATCGTATTAATAATCTTTCCTTCATCTTCGGTAACCAATAAAAAAATAGTTTTCGAAGGAGGTTCTTCTATTAATTTTAGTAATTTATTGGATGCCGCAATATTCATTTTCTCTGCCATCCAAATAACCATCACTTTAAAACCTCCTTCATAAGATTTTAATGACAATTTTTTTACAACTTCCTCTGCTTCATCTACCCCTATTAAACCTTGCTTATTTTCTACTCCAATAAACTTTAGCCAATCATACAAACTTCCATAAGGTGATCTTGCTATGAATTTTCTCCAATCTTCTAAGAACAAATTACTGATTGGGTGTTTCTTTACAGAATCGTTTGTTGTTACAGGAAAAACAAAATGTAAATCAGGATGCTGTAATTTGTTACATTTTATATTACATACTTCTGCATCATTAGATGCACTACAAAGTAATAATTGCGCATAAGCTATTGCCATAGGTAATGCACCACTACCTTCCTTACCCACAAATAATTGCGCATGTGGTACTCGACCATTATTCGCCGAAGTTAACAAATGTTTTTTTATATGTTCTTGTCCTATAATTTCGTCGAATACCATACCACAAATATACAAGTTCTCTTATCAGAAAAAAACCAACTCTTTAGAACGATTCTAATTTAGTATCTTTGCATTTACAATATTCCCGCAATTGCGGGAATATTTAATTAAACCTATCATTATTGAATACAATAGCTTCTTTAAAAATTGGACAAAAAGGTATTATTTCTGAAGAAAGTTTAGATATAATTCCTTTAAAATTATTAGAAATGGGGTGTTTACCTGGTGCAGAAATTTCACTAATACAAATTGCTCCTTTAAAGGATCCTTTATATATCTGTGTTAATGGAAGTCATTTAGCCATTCGTAAAGAAACCGCTTCAAAAATTAAAATTACCAACGATAATTGCATCAATGAATAAAAAGAGCATTCAAGTTTCATTAATAGGGAATCCAAATACTGGTAAAACATCCTTATTTAATCAATTAACCGGATTAAATCAAAAAGTAGGTAATTACCCAGGTATTACTGTTGATAAAAAACAAGGTGTCTGTAAATTATCTTCAGAAACAGAAGCTGTAATTACAGATTTACCAGGTACCTATAGTATAAATCCTACTTCTGTAGATGAAAGTATTGTTCTTAAGGCAATTCAAAATAAAACGGATGAAAATTATCCTGATGTTATTTTAGTAGTAACAGATGTAGAAAATTTAAAACGTAATTTATTACTTTTTACACAAGTTCAAGATTTAGGAATTCCAACCATATTAGCAATTAATATGGCCGATCAAATGAAAAAGAAAGGGATTTCTATTAATTTACCTAAACTAGAAGAAGAATTACAAACTAAAATAGTTTTAATTTCTGCCAAAAAAAATGAAGGTATTAATGAGTTAAAAGAAACTATTAACAATTATAATTCATTATCTTCTGTTACAAATTTTACAACTATTGCAAAAAAGATTGATGCTGTATATTTTGATGACTTACAAAAAGTAGCTCATGAAAAACCTTTATATAACCTTTGGTTACAATTAACGCAGCAGCATTTTTTTGAAAATAAAAATATAAACCTAGATAGTTTTTCTCATGATGTTTCTAAACTAAAGAAATATCAACATAAAGAAACCATCTATAGATATCAAAGAATAAACAAAATTTTAGAAAAAACTTACACTGTTGATTCTAATAACGCTACCGATTTAAGAAGTAAATTAGACAAAGTATTTACTCACAAAATTTTCGGTTACTTAATTTTCTTTGGAATTTTACTATTAATATTTCAATCTATTTTTGATTGGGCTACTGTTCCTATGGATTTTATTGATGCTTTATTTGGAGATTTTTCTGAATTTGCAAAACAAAAACTACCAGAAGGAATGCTCACCGATTTACTTACTGATGGAATTATTCCTGGAATTGGTGGTGTTGTAATTTTTATACCTCAAATAGCTATTTTATTTTTCTTAATTGCTCTTTTAGAAGAAACAGGTTATATGAGTAGAGTTGTTTTTTTAATGGATAAAATTATGCGCCGTTTTGGTATGAGTGGTAAAAGTGTGATTCCATTAATATCTGGTACTGCTTGTGCTATACCGGCTGTAATGGCAACTCGTACCATCTCTAATTGGAAAGAACGCTTAATTACTATTTTAGTAACTCCCTTTACAACCTGTGCTGCTCGTTTACCTGTATATGCTATTTTAATTGCTATTATTATTCCTAGCAAAACAATTTTTGGCTTTTTAAAAATACAAGGATTAGCATTATTAAGCTTATATATTTTAGGTTTTGCAGCGGCTATAATTTCTGGCTTTATTTTAAACAAAACATTAAATGTAAAGAGCAAATCCTTTTTTGTTATTGAAATGCCTAATTACCAAATTCCTTCTTTTAAAAATGTATTTCTTTCTGTATTAGAAAAAACAAAAAGCTTTGTGTTTGATGCTGGTAAAATCATTTTAGCCATTTCAATAATACTATGGTTTTTAGCTACCAATGGACCTTCATCTTATGCAAATATAGAGAAAGAAGTTACAGAGAATGTAGCTAACAAAAATTTATCTGAACAAGAATTACAACAAAAAATAGCTGCTACTAAATTAGAAAAATCATTTATTGGTATTGCTGGTAAAACAATAGAACCGGCTGTAAAACCTTTAGGTTATGATTGGAAAATTGGTATTGGTTTAATTACTTCTTTTGCCGCAAGAGAGGTTTTTGTAGGAACTTTAGCTACTATTTATAGCATTCAAGAAGTAGAAAGTGATGCTGCTAATTTTGTTCCTTTTAAAAATGTAAAAGCTTTTTTTAATGAATCTGAACCTGAAGATAACAATACCATTAAAAAAAGAATGCAAGCAGAAATAAATCCAGTAACTGGTAAAAAACGTTTTAACTTTGCTACTGGTATGTCATTACTCGTTTTTTATGCTTTTGCAATGCAATGTATGGCTACATTAGCAATTGTAAAACGTGAAACACAAAGTTGGAAATGGCCAATAATTCAGTTGGTTGGAATGAGTGTTTTAGCTTATTTATCGGCATTAATA
>CALISK010000302.1 GCA_938041625.1 uncultured Tenacibaculum sp.
CAATGCCAATTTCAAGATTCGCTTTTTTCAGAATGAAGGAAATGGATGGTTATTTTTAGAAGAGACTCCTCTAGCTATTGCAAATGATTTGTATCCTCTTGATAAGGATACCTTTCGATTGTATTATACGGCTAATTCTACTGAAAATCATCAATTTGATGTGTATATAGAGGATAACTTCGGGCAATCCGAAAAAGTGAGTTTTGAATTTAGAACTCTGGCGGACGAGTAGCTTTTTTAAAATTCAAACAATAAAAAACTCTCCTAAAAAGAGAGTTTTAGTTTTACATCCAAGAGATGTTTGTCCTAACCAATGAACGTTAACTACTACTATTCAAATATATGTAAAAAGAAAAAAGTAATCAGAAAATAATTAAGGGGAAAAACACCTTAATAATACAGAGAATAAAGTAAATAAAATAAGCCCCAAAAGGGGCTTATTTTTATTAATAGAAACAATATACGGGAATTATTAAAAAAATTAAATAACTTTTTCGATACTACGACACACTATCTACAATAAGTCACAAAAAAAGCTCTTCAAAAATGAAAAGCTTTTTTAAAACAAAATTTTTGTTATCGGGGGAGATAAACTATTTAGGTGCAATATAGTTGGAATTTTATTTGAAAAAGGAAGGAAAAACCCCCTTTAAATTCTAAAAAAAACAAAAAGCCAAACAACCCAATTAGAGAGTATTATGCTTCAATGAAAAGAAAAATTAAAGCATAAAAAAACTCTCGTAAAGAGAGTTAAAAGCTTTTGATACTATTGTTCTAAGAATATCTTAAAAACTGATAATCGAAAATAATAATTAACTAAAAAAATAAAAAGGGGGAAAAACACCTTTTTTAAACTATAGTTACAGACGCTATTAAAAAATATAAAAGTTCATTAATACAGACCAAGTAAAAATAAATTTCAATTAAAAACATTCTATAGACTATTTCGTTATTTGTTCTTTTTATAAATAGGAGATATCTATTTTTATGTTAAATTCATTTATATCATATCTATTTATTTTTGTTTGTAAAAAACATGTTGTTAACAATAATAAGTC
The DNA here is from genome assembly GCA_938041625.1 of uncultured Tenacibaculum sp. Taxonomy (GTDB): domain Bacteria; phylum Bacteroidota; class Bacteroidia; order Flavobacteriales; family Flavobacteriaceae; genus Polaribacter. Next base: position 1,059 of record CALISK010000302.1, read on the forward strand.
TAGTAGTTGAAATGATAGGAGTTTTAATAATTTCCAAATATGGAATGCCCAATAAAAAATTATATGATTCCGTTTTGAAGGATTCTTCTTTAAATAAAAAAGAAGAAACGGAGATTTTTGTGATGTCTCAATATGGCTTGATGTTATTTTTAGTTGGTTTTATACTTCAAATGTTTAGTATTACTTTGAAGTTAATTTATTAATATTTTAATTAAAAATATTATATCTAAAAACAACAAAACTTTATAAATGGTTACAGATGAATTATTTATTAATTTAAATAGATTAACTAATTTAAAAAAAAAAGAACTTTCAAGTATTTATAATACAATACTTGGAAATAATAATTTGATTACCTTAAACTATCAAGATAAAATTAAATTAAAGAATAAATTTGAAAAAGAAGCAAGGGAGGTTTTAATAAATTATATAGAGTTACTTATTAAATTACTGGTAGGTATAGAAGACATAAAAGTTGAGCAAATAACATCTAATTTATTAAATAAGTTTTTGAAGGAACAACTTAGATTGTCTATGCAATTTGTTAATACTATTTAATATAAAGTAATACTCATAAAATGTTGTTGTTATATTAAAATAGAGAACAGAAAAGGATTAAAAAAACGATAGAATTGTTATGTGTGCGTTTTATAATTAAATAAAGAATAGTTCTTACAATAATAAGCATAACATACACTAATAAAGTATTATATCATAACGAAAAGATTATACTAAAATAGTAGTTCCTGTAGCTGTTTTAATATTATTTTCATCAAAATAAAAATCAATTTTACCTAAATTAATTCCATAAGCACCTACCTGATTAACCAGTGTGTTTTTATCTTCTATATTTCTTATAATTGTAGGTTTTGGTAAAAATGTATGCGTATGACCACCAATAATTAAATCAATATTTTTAGTAGCTTTTGCTAAGTTTAAATCAGATATTTTATCAGGATTACTTTTATAATAATAGCCTAAATGTGATAAACAAATAATCAAATCGCATTTTTTCTCATCTTTTAATTCATTGGTAATGTCTTGCGTTATTTCTATAGGATTTAAATAACGAGTTTCTTTATACATTTTTTTATCTACCAACCCTAATAAATCAATTCCTAAGCCAAATATCCCTATTTTAATTCCATCTTTAATAATAATTTTGTAAGGTTTCACATGTGTATCTAGTACAGTATTTTTAAAATCGTAATTAGCAGAAACAAAATCAAAATTCGCATTAGGTAATTGTTTATAAAGCCCATCAATGGAATTATCAAAATCGTGATTACCAATAGTAGCTACATCATATTTTAACATGCTCATTAATTTGAACTCCAGTTCTCCTCCAAAATAATTGAAGTAGGGGGTACCTTGAAAAATATCTCCAGCATCTAATAATAAAGTATTTTTATTTTCTTTTCGTATTTGTTCAATTATTGTAGCACGTTTTGCAACTCCTCCTTTATTTGCATACTGATTATGATTTGCCTTAAAAGGATCTATATGACTATGTGTGTCATTAGTATGTAAAATAGTAATGTGCCGTTGTTTTTTACCAATAAATGATGGTAGTAATAACCCGTTAACCATAGCAAGTGTTGAAGCTCCTGCTATTTGTTTTACAAAATTCCTTCTTTTCATTTTTTAATGATTACACGATTGTCAATAGTTGTTTGTAGCGTATCTGTTTTTTTTAAGTAATTGATAATAATATCTCTTACTTTATAGTCTAATTTTATTAACCTTTCAGGATTTTTAAAGAACACCATGTTATCACCTCCACTTTGTAAAAAATCGGATGTAAGCACTGTATAATTTTTATCTTTATTAAATGGTTTACCATTAATTTTTAAAGAGTAATTACTTTCATTAATGGTTAATTGTATATTTTTAGATAATGGGTGTGCTTGGTTTTGTTTTATAAAATAATTGATTAAATCTTTTATTTTTTTACCAGTAATATTTACAACAACAAGTTCATTTTTAAAAGGCATAAGTTTAAAAATACGCTCGTTAGTTATGTTTCCTTTTGGTATGATTGCACGAAGTTCTCCATAATTAAACATCGCAAAATCAATAGGTTTGCTGGTTTTTTCTTTATAAATAGAATCAGCTGAACTAAAACAGATATCTGCCATTAAATTTCCTAATGAACTTTGCATAATTCCATCATTTTTAAGTAAATCTTTTGAAGTATAACTTAGTACTTGTTGCATTTCTGCCGTTAATTTTCTTCTATATGGGTTTATAGTATTACTTATTTTTTCAGAAGCTTTAATGGTACTATCAATAGCAATTGTTTTTGCCGTTATTTTAGTAAGGTGTTTATTGTTTTTTTACAAGAAATTAATATAAGAAAACAACAAATAAAGTGTGATAATTTCATTTATATAAATATTTTATTTAGCTAATGTTACCTTACAGTTTATAAGTATATAATTAAAATGTTCTACATCTGAGCCGTTTAGTTTTAATGTTCCAGTTACTGTTACGATTTGATCTGTTTTAAATTTTCGTTTAAAAGTAGATTGCAACTCTACAGCTGTTTCTGGACCTCCGATACCGCAAAAAAAACAGGCAGACATTGGTCCTTTTGATAAAATATATAATTTTCCTTTAGGATCTATGTTTAAAAAATAACCTGTAATGGTTATTTGTTTTCCTTCTAAATTTTTTACAGAAGTTGAAAATTCAGGTTGTAAGAAAGTATCGTCATATTCGGGAAAATACTTGTCAGTAAATTTTACTTTAGCCAAATCTTTCCACGTTACCTTTTGTTGACTAAAACAAAAAGAAGAATAAAGAAGAATACATGTAAAAAGAACTTTATTTTTCATTACTTAAAATAGTAGATATATTCATTTTTATAATTGGGTAAATAGCTAACGAGCTTGATAAAATAACCATTATTAAAACTAGAATTCCCGTTTGCAATATTTCTGTAAAAGATAAATCTTGAAGTATAATTTGTGTATAATTAACTTTTAGAATATTAAATATAAAAAAGAAACCTATTTTAACTAATAAGAAACCTAGCATAAAAGCTAAAAAGACAATAGTTAATTCTTCATAAATCATCATTTTTATTAGTTGAAAATTACTAGCTCCATAAGTTCGTAAAAGAGCAAAATCAAAAGCACGTTCTTTTACCATTTTATAAAGACTTATAAAAAGAATCATGCCAGAAATTAGAAGAATTAAATAAGCTATCCAAGAAATTGTTTTAAAACCTGCACCTGTATATTCGTATAGTTTATCTAGTTCATATTTAGGTAATGCAGCTTGCATATTTGTTTGCTTATTTATTTTTCTTGGAAATGTTAAAAATGCAGCAAGATTCTTAAATGTAATTAATAAAGAAGTAATTTCTTTTTCTTCATTATGATTTGCATGGCTTTCATGATGATGATCTTTCTTTTCTTCATTATGATTTAGATGGTTTTCATGATGATGGTCTTTCTTTTCTCCATTATGATTTAGATGGTTTTCATTATGATGGTCTTTCTTTTTTTCATTATGATTTGCATGGTTCTCATGATGATGGTCTTTCTTTTCTTCATTATGATTTGCATGACTTCCATGATGATGGTCTTTCTTTTCTTCATTATGATTTGCATGGCTTCCATGATGATGGTTTTTCTTTTCTTCATTATGATTTGCATGATTCTCATGATGATGGTCTTTCTTTGCTTCATTATGATTTACATGGTTCTCATGATGATGGTCTTTCTTTTCTTTATTATGATTTGCATGGTTTTCATGGTGGTGGTCTTGGTGTTCTTCTCCTTCATGATGATGTCCATGATAAATTTCTTCTTCATGATTATGAGTATCCCATATGCTTTCTAAGCTAGTAATAATTAAACGATCTATTACTTTTTGAGTAGGTTTAAATATACCTACAACTTTAAAAGGAGTAGCATGTACTTCAATCTCATTTTCAATTAATCCATGAGAACTTAAAAAAGTGTCTCCTATTTTAAGGTTTAATTTTTCTGCTACAGTACTACCAATTACGACTTCCATAGAGTTTTTTATAACATGTCCTTTTTGTAGTTTGGCATTGTAAAGAGGTGAAAATTTTTCGTTGGTACCTATAATTCTAAAACCTTTATAATTATCTCCGTAAGAAATAGGAACAGCGGATTTAATCATGGGGTTTTTACTTATCTTTTTAGCTTCTTTATATGATATATTTCCTGTTGGATTATCTAAATGTAAAACAGATGCTAATACCAATTGTAAAGGACTCCCTTTAGCTCCAATAACTAAATCTATTTCTCCCAAATTGGTGTTCATTTGGTGTTTAAAAGAAGATTTTAATTGTTGAATACCTAAAAGAAGTACAATACTTAATGATAAAACAAAAATGCTTAAAAAAGTATATAAAGGTTTCGATTTGATATTCTGAAAACTAATTTTCCAAATGCTCATAGTGTTATTGAATTTTGAAAAAATGATTTGATTCTGTTATCATGTGTAATAACTATTAAATTGGCATTTGTTTGTTCAGCTTGTTTTATAAGTAATTCAATAACAATCTTACAATTTTCATCATCTAAACTAGAGGTAGGCTCATCGGCTAAAATGACTTTTGGATTATGTATTACTGAAAGAGCGATATTTAATCGTTGTAATTGTCCTACACTAAGTTCATTTATTTTACTTTTTTTATGACTATCTAAACCTAATTGCATTAATAAAGTATCAATTAGCGTTTTATTAATAGGTTTTTTACTTAAAAAAAGACGCGTCTGTAAATTATCAATAAGATTCAAAGATTGGATGGCATAATTTTTTTGAAAAACAAGTCCAATATTCTGACCTCTAAACTTATCTAAACTATTGTCGTGTAAAGAGCTTAAATTCATTTTATCAATAATTACATCTCCATTAGAAGGTTTTAATAAACCTGCTAAAAGATGTAAAAGGGTCGTTTTACCAATACCAGATTTACCTAAAATGAGTAAGTTATCTTGTTTTTCTAAAGAGATATTAGGAAAACTGAAAACGTGTTTACTTTTTTTATATTGAAAAGTGAGATTATTTGTTTGTACCATTTTAAATTTTAAAAATCTTTTGTTTTTATATTGCTATGGGCCATTGATCTTGTTGAGGAAATAATTGTTTTTTCCATGTCTGTATTTCTAAGTCTGTAAGTACACAAGCTTCTAATTTAGTAATCATTCCTTCCTTGTCTAAATGTTGTCCAATAAAAACCAATTCTGTTTTTCTGTCTCCAAATAAAGTATCCCAATTAGATTCAATTTGATCTTTATTTTCAGAAAAAGAAGCATAATTAATTCGTTCAGCAAAAGGCATCGATGCCCACCAAACACCGGCACTGTCTGCTTTACAAGAGCCACCTGCTGAGCTCCATAACAATGCTTGATCAGACCTTGATGCTAACCAAAATAATCCTTTACTTCTAATAATGTTTTGAGGAAAATTTTGATTTAAATATGTTAAAAAACGTTCTGGGTGAAATGGCTTTTTACTTTTAAAAACAAAAGAACCTATTCCGTATTCTTCGGTTTCTGGCACATGCTCATTTTCCAATTCTTGTATCCATCCAGCAGAAGCTTCTGCTTTTTCATAATCAAATAAGTTGGTGTTTAAAACACTTTCTAACACAACTTTTGATTTTTCTGTAGTAATAATACTCGCTTCTGGATTTAATTTCTGAATAATAGCACGAAGTTCTTCTACTTGATCTTTAGAAACCAAGTCAATTTTATTGATAATTATAACATTAGCAAATTCAATTTGGTCAGTTAATAAATTAACAATAGTTCTATCATCTCCTTTTATATTCGTTAATTCTCTTGTAGTTAAATAATCTGCACTCGAAAAATCTTTTAAGAAGTTAAAAGCATCAACCACAGTTACCATTGTATCTATATAACTAAAACGACTTAAATCGATATTACCATCTTCGCTTTCAAAAGTAAAAGTTTGTGCTACAGGAATTGGCTCACTAATACCTGTACTTTCAATTAATAAGTAATCAAACCTGTTTTGAGAAGCTAATTTTTCTACTTCTACCATTAAATCTTCCCGTAATGTGCAACAAATACATCCGTTAGACATTTCTACTAGTTTTTCTTCAGTCCTAGAGAGTGTGTTTTCATTTTCAATAAATTGAGCATCAATATTAACTTCACTCATATCATTAACAATTACAGCTACTTTTAAACCTTTTTTGTTGTGTAATACATGGTTTAATAAGGTGGTTTTTCCAGCTCCCAGAAAACCACT
>CALISK010000303.1 GCA_938041625.1 uncultured Tenacibaculum sp.
TTAAACATACCATCAAAAATAAATGCTAAAGAACAAAAAGGTTGCATTAATAATATAACCCAAAACACCTTATAAAATTCAGTTAAAACAGCAGTTTCTTTTGTAAACAATAGACCAATAGGTTTATATAAAAGAAGACCAATAATAGTTAAAAAAACTCCTTGTAGAAAACCATATAAAATTAATCTATTACTTAGTTTAAGTAAGCTATTATAATCTTTTGCACCTAATAGTTTTCCAGATAAAATATTACCAGCAGAAGAATATCCGTCCATAATGAAAGCACCCATTAACCACAAATTGAGTCCGATCGTATAAGCAGCAATAAATTCATTTCCATAAGAAGTAGCATACGACGTCCCGAAATATAAAGCTAAGTTTAAAGCAATGGTTCTAACAAATAAATTTAAAACCATAGTAATAAATCGAGGTATTTCTTCGTGTAAAGGCATTTTAAATTGTAAAGAAATAGTTGTTTTTTTATATAATAAAATAACAGAGATAATAGCCATACTTACTTGGGCAATTACACTTGCATAAGCGGCACCTTCTATATGCATAGGAGAAATATAGCCTTCAATACCGTAGACAAAAGCAATATCTAAAACAATATTAATTAATGTACCTATAATAGCAATAATCATAGGATAAAAGGTGTTTTGTAAACCTCTAAATGTACCAAAAACGGCAATTGTAAGTAATGTAAAAGGAAATCCAAAAACCCTAATTTTATAATAAGAAATAGCATAATCTAATACCATTCCTGATGCATTATAAAATTGAAAAATTTGTTTTGAAAAAGGATAACTAATCCCTAAAATAAATAAACTTACAACTACAATAATTACGGTAGCTTGTGCAGGAAGCGTTTTTATATTTTCTAATTTATTGGCACCTACATATTGTGATACAATGGAAGAAATACCACTACGTGCTTGCCCGAATACCCATATGAGCATAGATAAAAAAATTCCTACAATACCAATGGCAGCAATGTTTTCTGTAGCGTTATGCTGTATATTACCTACAATAGCCAAATCGGTTGTTGAAAGTAATGGTTCAGCAACTCCAGTAATTAATGCAGGTATTGCTAATTTGTTGATATATTTAAAACTAATGTTGTGTTGTTCTTGCATTATTTTTTAATCGAATAATGAATGTATCGTTTTTTGTAAAGAGAATAAGTTACTAACAGTATAAATTCCACTAGGAGTTTCTAAATGAGAATTATTTGGTGCATTTTTAATATCAATGCAAGACCCTATTAAATGAACTTGATTGGCTAAATCAGGTAGGTTTTTCATTCCATAAATTGCATGACGAGAAATATATATTTTACCATCGTTTAGCTTTTTTCCTCTTGCCTTTTTTATGTTTTTAAGATCTTTTAATTGTGGTTTTTTATCAAAAATAATATCATAAAATTCAAGAATTGGACTCTCGTTTACACCAGTGATTTGTAAAATATAAGCGCAGTAATATTTTTCTTTATATTGTATTGATATTATATCTTTTGCTCTATAAAAAGTAATACTTTCTATACGATTTGGTTTTTTTGTTAGAGGTTTAGGTATTGATGATACTAAACTTTTTATGTCTTTAGATTTTCTAAAAAAATCATCACTTAAAGCAACATTTTTGTTTAGTACATCTATTGATTTAATTGCTTTTTCAGTGATTTCAGTATCAGATAAACCATATTTATGTAATAATAGAGCAAGTGCTACAGTAACTGTTTCTTTGTAATTTTTTTCCAATCCATTATTTGCTAACAAAACACAATTCCAACGATTTAATAATAAAGGAATAATATAACTATTAAGGTTTGTAATAGATTTATTTTTTAAAAAAGACATTCCTTTAATCATTAATCGTGTTATATCTTCATCTATAGATTTTATAACAAACCTTGCTGCTAATTTATCTAGTGCTTGTTGGTGTTTCATTTATATGATTTTAAGGTATTCAAAAATAATTATATTAATTGTTGAATTTGTAGATTTGAATAAATTGTTTTTATGGGAGAGTTAATTGCTTCTTTATTAGAATTAATAGCAGAAATAGGATTATGTATTCAAGAATTTTTCTTCAGAAAAAAGAAAAAGAAAAGACGTACATATGAAAAGGAGAATAAATTACCCAAAAAACGAATGATTTCACCAAACCAAAGGGTTTTTATTTTATTTGTTGCTGTGGTTTTTATTTTATTTATTGCTACAATATTTTTCCCTTCTTCATCAAATAAAGAGTTAACTCTTAAAAAAATAACTAAAATAGAGGAGTTATTAGAAAAAGAGAAGGAAGTTTTTGGTAAGTATCCTAAGGCATTAGAAATAATTATTAGAAACAATCCACTACGAGAAAATTTATTAGAAGATGGTTGGAGTAATTCTTTTAAATATGAAGTTAAAGAGGATGGAACAGATTATTTTTTAGTTTCTTCAGGAAGTGATGAAGAATTTAAGACAGAAGATGATATAATTATAACTAGGAATTAATTATTGATCTGTTATTTTAAAGTAAATTAACGGAATTTATGGATTCATGAATTTTAAGAAGAACACTCGCTACATTTTCCAACTAAAAAAACGGCAGCATTTTCAATCGTATAATTTTTTACAGTAGGAATTTTAATTTCAACAGGTAAACAAGTTACTTTTTTGCAACTAGTACATTGAAAGTGTGGGTGTATATCATTGTGTTTATCAGAAGAACAACCAGTACATTTTGCATACCATTTTAAACCATTACTGCCCGAGAAAGAATGAATAACTCCTTCGTTTTCAAGTCTATCTAAAATTCGATAAACAGTGGTTTTATTCATTTCTTCTTTTAGTTGTGCTATTAAATCAACAGCTAAAATTGCCGAAACAGTTGGTTCAAATAAACTCAATAGCTTTTTTACGGCTTTTGTTTTTCTAGTAATTCCCATAAAATAAGCTTAATGCAACTTTGTTGCGGTAAAATAATTAATGTATTTTTGCATTCCAAATTACTAAATTAAAAAAAATCAATGGTATTAGCGCAAAAGTCAAATATATTAGGAGCTTTATCTAGTGGATTATGTTTAATACACTGTGTTTTTACTCCTTTTTTGTTTATAGCAAAATCCCATTCTATGGCTTGCTGTGAGGCTACTCCAAATTGGTGGGGTACTATTGATTATTTATTTTTAATAATTTCATTTTACGCAATATACGTATCTGTAAAAACAACCTCAAAGAAATGGATGAAATATGCTTTGTGGTTTAGTTGGTCTTTACTTTTTTTTATAATTATAAATGAACACTTTTCTTTTATTCATCTTGCAGAAGAAAGCATTTACATACCTTCTTTAAGTTTAGTTGTTTTACATATTTATAATAGTAAATATTGTCAATGTTCAGATGATAAATGTTGCTCAAGCAATATTAATTTAAAACAAATTTAGAGATGGAAAAACACGATCATATAGGAGATAATCATATTTTAACAAATGTTGAAACTCCAATGCTTCCTACAGCTTTTGATAAGTCAGATGACGAAAAAATAGCCAATATTCAAGGGCATTTTTCAAAAATTATGGAAGAGTTAGGTTTAGATTTATCAGACGATAGTTTATCAGGTACACCTTATCGATTTGCAAAGATGTATGTTAAAGAACTTTTTTATGGTTTAAACCCTGCTAACAAGCCTAAAATATCCACTTTTGAAAATAAGTATGGATATAAAAAAATGTTGGTTGAACAAAACATAACAATAGATTCTTCTTGCGAACATCATTTTTTACCAATTACAGGATATGCACATGTAGCGTATATACCAAAAGATAAAGTAATAGGGCTTTCAAAAATTAATCGTTTAGTCGATTATTATTCACACCGTCCACAGGTACAAGAACGATTGTGTTTACAAATTCTAAAAGATCTTCAGGAGTCACTTGGAACAGAAGATGTAATTATTCTTGTAAATGCAAAGCACTTATGTGTTTCTTCTAGAGGAATAAAAGACAAAAATAGTTTTACAACAACAGTAGAGTATGGAGGTTGTTTTAAAGATATCTCTATTCGTAATGAATTTTATAGAATTTGTAATTTAAAAGATGTAGAGTAATTTACTTTAATATTAATAACAGAGCGATAGTAAAAAAGTTAATTATTAAATACTTTTTATGAAGTTATCGCTCTGCTATTAGAATAGGGAGTAACACCTAAAAGTAAATTATTCTTCTAAATATGCTTTTTTAAATTCTCCATTTACATTTCCTTCTACATTAATCATGTAATGATATGTTTTAAGAATATAACTAATAAAAAAATCTCCATTAGGATAGATATCAATAGTGTCTATAATTGAATCATTTTTTAAAGTATTCATAGTAATTTTAGAATGCTCACTGTAATTTGAAATCCAATCATTTACTTTTTCAAGAGTTTGCTCTGCAATATATGTTTTTAACTTATTATCCCAAGAAGATATATTTTTCACCATCTCTTTTAAATGCATTAAAGTTTGTTTTGCAGAGGTAATATTTGGAACATTATAAAAATACACGAAAACTTCTTCTCCCAACCAATTTATTTCACCCTCTGCTGTATTATCATTTCTATCAAATTCAAAATTAGCAATAGCATCTACTATAAAAAACTCATCTATTAAAGAGAGTAATTGGTTGTTTTTATTAAAACTATCAATTACTTCTATGAAAGAAAATATTAAAAGATCGTTTTTCTTAGTCTGCTTAACTTTTACCTTATAAATTGTTTTAGGTTCAAAATTAAAAGGATGTTTAGTATTGTCTTCTGTTTGCCAACTAATGATCCCTTTTGTTTTGTAAAGCTGATTTGTTTCACAATCCACATAAGCAACAAATGTTTGTGAACAAGTCCAATGTGTATCATTTTCAGATTTAACACCTCCTGCGAAAGTAGATAATGATGTTAAAATATAAACCTCTTTTTCTGATGTGTTTTTGAAAAAATTTAATATACTTTTAATCATTCTGAAATTTTAGAAACTCTAAATTATAATTAATTAGATTTAAATACAAGTTGAACAATAAAAACAAGAGGTTGCAAAAAGCATAATTAATTCATTTTTGGACTTTTAAATTATAATGAAGGGAGTTTAAACCTCTTAATTTTTTTGAAATTAAATGAAAAAACAAAAATTATTGTCTTTGATTTATATAATACATTAGTTGAAATAAAGAAACCAAGTACATTTTTTTTAAGATTATTTAAAGCAGCTAAAACAGGTTTTAACCTAGATGTATCATCTTATTTAAATCTTGTAATGACTAAAGATATAGAAGAATTAAAGCAAGTATTACCTCCTGATTTTGAGGAACTGTATGCTAAAAACAAAAACCTTTTAAATAGTGAGTTACAATCTATTGTTGTTTATGACGAGGTTGTTAAAACACTTTCCCATTTAAAACAGAATCATCAACTTTTCTTAATTTCAAATTTAGCTTCACCTTATAAACAGCCTGTTTTTGATAAGGAATTACATCTGTTTTTTGAAAGGATGATCTTCTCTTGTGATTTTGGAATATTAAAACCTAATAACTCTATATTTAAAGAAGTAGAAAATAGTACAAAAGTAAAGCCTAATGAAATATTAATGGTTGGAGATTCTTATACTTCAGATATTAAAGGAGCAGAAAATATGGGATGGAATTATTTAAGAATAAATAGAAAGAAAAAGAATTCTAGAATTTATGATATCCAAAATTTAAGAGAGATAGAAAAAAATCTATTCTAATTCTTACTCTTTTTTTTGAAATATAACTTTTCGTGGTAAATCAATCCACACTTCCCCTTTGTTATAAACAAAATCTTCTTTCTATTCCATTTCGTTCATGTTTCCAATCATGCTAATTTTGGCAGTAGAAATCACTTTTTTATTAATTTCATCGTATACATATACTTTTCCAGGTGCGTCAGAACTTCTAGATCCAGGAAAGCTTAATTTAAGGTATCTATAATAGCTGAATTTTTTTGCATACGCACTATATTGTTTATCCGGACTGTAAAACTTATAATAAATGGTATCATCTGTAATATTAAATAACTGATAAATTCCAATTACGATAAGAGTAAAAATTAGAATCTGAATTTTAGTTTTTCGTTGCATTTTTTTTATACATTAAATAGATAGTAATTAAAGTTAAAACAAAATAACTTATAATTAATAACAAGCCTTCCGAAAAGAAGTTCCAATAAATAAAGAATAGGATAAAAAATAAAAAAAGACTACTAATATAACTAAGAATAAAAGCTTTAAAAGTAGTGTTTATAGGAATTAATTTTAAGAATTGAAGCATACTCGAAATTAATAAAATAACCATTAAAGGAATAAGAAAAACAGTTAGATTATCTAAAAAATCATCTTTACTATTTTCTGCAAACTCTATATAATCTAATTCTTTTTTTCTGTCATTAAAATCTTTTAAATCTTCTGCAGTGGTATCACTTTCTCCTGTAATACTATAATATTCTACTGTAAATGTAGGTCGGTGTTTTATAAAGAAACTAGGTTCATTCCATTCACGATCCTTTTTTATTCCAATAAAAGAGAATAAGATAATTGCTATAATTAATTTAATAACACTCTTTTTCATGCACAGTTTTTAGTTTTACAAATTACCGTAAATTATAATATAATCAGCATATTCCAATGTCTTTGTAAACCATGTTATTACTTCTTGTAAAAAGAGTTGAACTTTATCATCTTCGTGGGTAATCATTTTAATTTTTTTTAGAATATGATTACTTGTCTCAGCATTAAAAGAATTATGACTACATGTGTCAAAATAATCTTCAATAGTATCGGTCCATGGGTCTTTTAAAGGAAAAACTGCTTTAAATTCATCTATAATGTATTCAAAATCGGCAGTGGGTATAAACACATCATTTCGTTTGATTGTTTTATAGGTTTCTCCGTTTTTATTTTCTGGCCAAAGAATAAAACCAATTTCATTTCTTGGAATTTTACTTTCTCTAGTTGTTAAAACAATTCCTCTTTCATTTATTTTTTGGATTGCTTTTTTTATATCATAACTAAATAATTTATAATTCTCTTCCGCTGTTTTTTCATCACAATCAGTATTCTTTTGAATTTCTTTAATATTATTTGAATGAAATACATGTTCAGATAGTGCAATGTCACCTTTATTTTTCTTTAAAAGTTGTATAGCTTCTGTAATAGGAATGTTAATTTTTTTTCTAAGAAGTTTTACCTTATCAATATCCATTTTTTAATTCAAATATTTAGGAAAGTAAGGTATAAAAAGAAACGAACTTTTAAACTTATTTATAACCATATATAATTACACAGTTGTTTTTATGCTCAAAAGGGATGTGTAATTTATTAAGTAAAACCAACAATTCTTTGGTAGCATCTATTATTTTGTCGGGTATTAATCTACCTTGATGTTTTCTATGTTTAGGCCTAATTTCAAGCCATTCAATAGCAAAAAAAACAGGAAGTCCTTCTTCCCAATAATTAGACCAATCACCAAAATAATGAGGTTCTTTTTCAAAATCATCATAAGAAAAAACACCTTTGTTTATATGAATATGCTTAAGGTTGTATGCTGGTGGAAAAGGAAGTGTTTCTATTCCTTGTTGTAATTTAATCCACTTTGTGTCATTCATTACAGAAGATAAATTTCTCTCTATCTCAATTTTTTTAACCTGCTGTCTAAATTTTACAATGTCTTCATCATTTTCTGTCAGATATTTGTACAACTCAAAACAATTCAAATTCATTGAATCAATATTGGAATATAAGTTATGTTTATCTTCGTTTAGAGGTATATTCAATTTAATAATAAATTATTTAAAAATAGAAATTGTTTTTAATTTTTGCTAGTATGAAAAAAATAGAACATAAATTTTATTTCAAAAAAATTAAGAAAGTCTAATCTTTTATTTTTGTATGTTCTTTATAAAGTTTAAAAAAAGAAAAGAAAATAGCAATGAAACAAATTGAAATGATTATGTATTCTGAATTGAAATTTTTCTCTCTATTTATTGCCCTAGGAATTACTCGATATAAAAATGTAAGGCAAAAGATAATGATACCAAAATAAATTTTATTATTGAATTTTTTGTTTTTATTTGATCTCATAAAACATCTAGTTTGATTTGGGTAATGATTTAAACTGTAAAGGTTCTAATGTATTTTCCAAACCAACAATACAAGTATATTTGGGATAAGATATAGAGTAATTATAGTCGAGTCCGTTAATAAATTCAGCCAACGGAATAAATAAAAAAATAGTAATTAAAACAATCACTGTAAATTTTAAAAGAGGAGAAGCTCTTTTAGTTTCTATATATTCAATCTTATCATAGTTGTTTTTCATATCGTAAAAAAATCATTTTGAAAAAGAGTAGTATAAATATCTTTATTTTTTTCATTACTTCTTCACCAACATACGTTTAATCTCATTTAGTTTCATGAGTGCTTCAATAGGTGTAAGTGTATCAATATTAGTTGCTAAAATTTCATCACGAAGTTCTTCTAACAAAGGATCATCTAACTGAAAAAAGCTCATTTGCATGTCTTCATGCTGTACATTTTTAAGTGTATCTTCCACTTCTTTATGTGAATGATTGGCTTCTAACTTTTTTAGAATTTTGTTTGCTTTTTTAATCACCACATTTGGCATTCCAGCTAATTTAGCTACATGAATTCCAAAACTATGGTTGCTACCACCATTTACAAGTTTACGTAAGAAAATAATACTGTCTTTTAATTCCTTTACCGAAACATTAAAATTTTTA
>CALISK010000304.1 GCA_938041625.1 uncultured Tenacibaculum sp.
AAAATTATTGCAATAAAGAACTAACGAAATTATGGGGCTAATAAATAACAATCCAACGGAAACAAATGCTTGGAAAAAACTAACAGAACACTTTGAGGAAATAAAACAAACAAACCTTAAAGACTTATTTACAGAAGATGAAAATAGAGTTTCGAACTTTAGTATTATTCTTGATGATTTAGAGTTAGATTATTCTAAAAATAGAATTTCAAAAGAAACGATTCGTTTACTATTGGAGTTAGCAGATGAGGTTCAGTTAAAAGATGCAATAGAGAAATATTTTTCTGGAGAAGTTATTAATGTTACTGAAAATAGAGCAGTATTACATACCGCGTTAAGAAGTAATTCTGAAGAGCCTCTTTTAATAGATGGCAAAGATATAAAGCCAAAAGTTCAAACAGCACTTAGAAAAATAAGGGCTTTTAGTAATAAAGTAATTTCTGGTAAATGGAAAGGATATACAGGAAAGGCAATTACTGATGTTGTAAATATAGGAATTGGAGGATCAGATTTAGGGCCAGATATGGTTGTAGAATCTTTAAAGTATTACAAAAATAAATTAGATGTTCATTTTGTCTCTAATGTAGATGGAGATCATGTTTCCGAAATTTTAAGAAAATTAAATCCAGAAACAACATTGTTTGTTATTGTATCTAAAACATTTACAACTCAAGAAACAATAAGTAATGCGAATACGATTAAGAATTGGTTTTTAAAATCAGGATCAATTTTTGATGTAGCAAAACATTTTGTAGCAGTATCTACAAACTTAGAAGCAGTATATGATTTTGGGATTGATAAGAGTAATGTTTTTCCTATGTGGAATTGGGTTGGAGGTCGTTTTTCGTTATGGTCAGCAGTAGGTTTGTCTATTAGTTTAGCAGTAGGATTCGATAATTTTAAAGAATTACTGAATGGAGCAGAAGAAATAGATGAGCATTTTAAGACGGAAGATTTCAATAATAACGTTCCAGTTATTTTAGCATTATTAAGTATATGGTATAATAATTTCTATGGAGCAGAAACAGAAGCTATATTACCTTATACACAATACTTATCTAAACTACCAGCGTATCTTCAACAAGCGATAATGGAGAGTAATGGAAAGGGAGTAGACAGAAATGGAGACAAAGTAACTTACCAAACAGGAACAATTGTTTGGGGAAGTACAGGAACTAATATGCAGCATGCTTTTATGCAATTAGTACACCAAGGAACTAAATTAATTCCTGCAGATTTTATTGGGTATAAAAAATCTTTACATGGTTTAGATGATCATCATCAAAAATTAATGGCAAATTATAAAGGGCAAATGCAAGCTTTAGCATTTGGTAAAACCAAAGAAGAAGTTCATCTTGAATTAAAAACTTCTGGTAACTTAGATAAAATAAATCAATTATTACCTTACAAAGTATTTGAAGGAAACAGACCTAGTAATGCTATTTTATTTGAGAAATTAACACCAAGATCTTTAGGAAAGCTGATTGCAATTTATGAGCATAAAATATTTGTTCAAGGAATTGTTTGGAATATTTATTCTTATGATCAATTTGGAGTTGAATTAGGTAAAGAGTTAGCAAAAAAACTACTTGCTAATTAACATATGTTAACGAAAAAATCAGAATCACCTTAATAAATCGTTAAAAAAGTTAACATTAAGTTAATGTTGGACTCCTTAAAAAGGATCAATTTTGCAGTGTTTAAATAACAATATAAAGGGAACAATGAAAAATTTTAAAAATTTATTACTGATAGCGCTGTTTTTTGTAACAGCTACAGTTTTAGGTCAAGGGGTTACTTCTTCTTCTGTGTCTGGAAAGATAACAGATAAGGCTGGTGAATCATTACCAGGGGCTAATGTACTTTTGGTTCATACACCATCAGGTACTAAGTATGGTGCTTCTACTGATTTCGATGGTTTTTTTAGAATTTCTAACGTAAGAACTGGAGGACCTTATAAGGTTACTATTTCTTTTGTTGGTTTTAAAACTGTTGAAAATAGCGGTATATATTTATCGTTAGGGCAAACAAAAAAGTTTAATCTTTCTTTAAGTGAAGATTCTAATACTTTAGATGAAGTTGTAATTAACGCTCAAAGAGATGGTTTAATTGATGGTAACAAAACAGGTTCTGGAACAACAATAGGAAAGAGAGAAATAGCAACAATAGCTTCAGCTTCTCGTTCTATTGCAGATTTTGTTAGATTAACACCACAAACTCAAATTTCTGAAGGTGATGACGGTTTCTCAATTTCAATTAGTGGTCAAAATAACAGATACAACTCTATCTATATAGATGGGGCTGTAAATAATGATGTTTTTGGATTAGCTGGTTCAGGTACAAACGGAGGACAAACTGGGGTTAGTCCATTTTCTATTGATGCTATTGAGCAATTTCAAGTAAATATTGCTCCTTTTGATGTAAGACAATCAGGTTTTACAGGTGGTGCAATTAATGCAATTACTAGATCAGGAACGAATAACTTTGAAGGATCTGCTTATTTCTTTACAAGAAACGAAAGTTTAGCGGGAAAAACTCCTGTAGATTTAGTTGGCTCTGAAGGAAGAATTAAATTATCAGAGTTTTCATCAAACACTTATGGTGTAAGAATTGGAGGTCCTATTATTGAAGATAAATTATTTTTCTTCGTAAATTATGAAAAGCAAGATGAGGAAACTCCGTTTCCTTTTGCATTTGAAAATTATGGAGGAGATTCAAATGTGGCTGATATAGATAGATTAAAAGGTCATTTACTTAATACTTATGGTTATGAAGCTGGAGGTTTTGAAAATGCTTTAAGAACTCTTGAGAGCGATAAAATTACAGCAAAAATTGACTGGAATATTAATAATAAAAATAAGCTTTCATTAAAACATACGTATATAAAAGCAGAAAATTTAGAAACTAGAGCTTCAAGTTTTACTAATTTAAGATTTTCTAACGGTTCTGAGCTTTTTAATCACAACACAAACTCTAGTTCATTAGAGTGGAGTTATCAAGGAAATAAAATAGGTAACAACTTATTAATAGGTTATACAAGTGTAAGAGATGATAGAGATCCTTCAGGAGATCCTTTCCCTACTGTAATTATTGGAGATGGTTTTAATGTTTTTAGAGGCCAAGGAATTACTTTTGGAGCAGAACCTTTTTCTACTTCAAATTTATTAAATACAGATGTACTTACAGTTACAAACAACTTTGAAATTTATTATGGTAGACATACTGTTACATTAGGAACACATAATGAATTTACAAAAGCTAAGAATTTATTCTTTGGACAAAATTACGGTCAGTATAGATATAATTCAATTGATGATTTTATTGCTAATACTAATTTACAGGATTATGATAGAGGTTATTCGTTAATTAGCCCTAGTTTTGGAGATGAATCTTCTGGTT
The DNA here is from genome assembly GCA_938041625.1 of uncultured Tenacibaculum sp. GTDB lineage: Bacteria > Bacteroidota > Bacteroidia > Flavobacteriales > Flavobacteriaceae > Polaribacter. The sequence continues at coordinate 3,400 of CALISK010000304.1, forward strand.
CAGCAGATTTTTCTACTAAACAATATGGTGTTTATATACAAGATGAAGTAGATTTTACAGATAACCTTAAGGTTACTGCTGGTTTACGTTTCGATGTTCCTACTTGGGAAGATGGAGCTGCAAATGATGATTTTAATAACAGAACAATTCCATTATTACAAGCTGCTGGTAAGAATCTTAGAGGAGCAAGAATTGGTAAAGGAGTTAATACTAGTTTGTATATTTCTCCTAGATTAGGATTTAACTGGGATGTAAATGGTAAATCTTTAACTCAAATTAGAGGTGGATTAGGTGTGTTTGTATCTAGATTACCATTAGTATGGCCTGGAGGAACTTATAATAATAATGGTGTAACTGGAGGGTTTGTATCTACAACTACAGGTATCACTTTTAACCCAGATGTATCTAATCAACCTGTAGGAGCAGTACCTGGTTCTGGTCAAACAGGAGGAAATATAGATTTATTTGCGCCTAATTTTAGATTACCACAGGTAGTAAAATATAACATCGCTATAGATAGAAAGTTACCGAAAGGTTTTTCAGTATCAGCAGATTTTGTGTATAATGACAATTTATCAGCTGTTTTTTATGAAAACTTAAATAGAACTGATGCTGTAGGTACTTTAGTAGGAGCAGATAATAGACCTTTCTATAATAGAAGAGCTAGTATTGATGGAGTTTATAGAGATATCATTTTAGCTTCTAATACAAATGTAGGAAGTTCTTGGAATACTTCATTTACAGCAAGAAACACTTTTAAAAGTGAGTTAATAGATGTATTTTCATCTGCAACATACTCTTATGGTTCTTCTACAAGTATTTTTGATGGTACGTCTGCTCAGAATAGATCTCAGTGGAGAGGAATTATTACACGTGATGGAAAAAACTCAGATGTTCAATTAGGTAGATCTGGATTTGATCAAGGACATAGAGCATTTGCGAATGTAAGTGCAGATTTTAAATGGAGTGAAAATTTTAAAACAACACTTGGTTTATTTTATAATGGTACTGAAGGTAGACCATTCTCTTATACTTATGATGGAGTATTATTAAATGATGATTCTAGAGATAATGCATTATTTTATGTTCCAGCAAATGCATCTGAAATTAATTTAGTAGATATTGTAGATAGAGATACTGGACTTGTAACAGCAACAGCTGCTGAACAATGGACAGCATTAAACAA
>CALISK010000305.1 GCA_938041625.1 uncultured Tenacibaculum sp.
TTGTTTATCAATATCTGTATCAGTCTTAAAAAGTGAGTTTTTACTATACCAATCTAATTGAATTTGAAATAATCTAGTAAGTGAATCATTTACACTAAAGGTTTCTTTATAAGTACTATTATGAATTACTTTTCTTTTCGAATACTTTTTAAAATAACTCTCCTTAAAAATATGAAGGAATTTTTGTTTTAAATCAATATTGTAAAGTACAACTTCTTCTAATTGGTTTTGTTTAGGAGTAATAAATAAGGTGTCTTTTGTTTTAAAATCATTAAAAGAAAACTCTTTTTCAAGATAATTTATATGAGATACAACGATTTTACTTTCTCTTAAGGGGATTCTAATTTTACCATCTTCATTAGATACACTTCCAATTTCTAAATCAGGATAAAAAACTTGAACTAAATTGATTGGTTTCTTTGAAGTAGTGTCAATAATTATAAATTCTTTAGATTGTGAAAACCCAAAATAGTTTATAAAAAACAGGAATAATAGAATATTTATTCTCATTTTAACTTTTTTTTTAATTGTTATAAACTTAATAAGTTTTCTTATTCTAATTTTTAAACATGACAGTGTTTAAAATAGTTTAAAACCTTTTCTTCTTTAACTCAAAATCCTTACCTAAATATACTTTTCGTACAGTTTCATCGGCAGCAAGTTCTTCTGGAGTTCCTTCTTTTAAAATACCTCCATTATACATTAAATAGGTTCTGTCAGTAATAGCCAATGTTGCTTGTACATCATGATCAGTAATAAGAATACCTATGTTTTTATTTTTAAGTTGTGCTACAATACCTTGTATATCTTCAACAGCAATAGGGTCTACACCCGCAAAAGGTTCATCTAATAAGATGAATTTAGGATCTGAAGCTAAACAACGTGCAATTTCTGTTCTACGACGTTCACCTCCAGAAAGTAAGTCTCCTCTGTTTTTACGAACATGACCTAAACTAAATTCTTCTATTAATTCTTCTAATCGTTTTTTCTGTTCTTGTTTAGTACGATTTGTGAATTCTAAAACTGATAAAATATTATCTTCAACAGATAACTTTCTAAAAACAGAAGCTTCTTGAGCTAAATAGCCAATGCCTTTTTGTGCTCTCTTATACATTGCATCTTCTGTAATTTCCTCATTGTCTAAGAAGATTTTTCCATGATTTGGTTTTATCATTCCAACAATCATATAAAAGGAAGTTGTTTTTCCAGCTCCATTCGGACCTAAAAGTCCTATAATTTCACCTTGTTTTACCTGTAAAGATATCCCTTTTACAACCTTACGATTTCCATAAATCTTCTGTATGTTATCTGCTTTTAATATCATAGAATAAAAGTAAGCTACAAATTAATAGTTAATAATTAAGCAATCAGCTAAATGATTGTTAATTTATTCTTGTTTTTCTAAAGCTTCCCAAAACTCTACTGCACGACGTAAGTGCGGTATTACTATAGTTCCACCAACTAAAGTTGCAACAGACATGGTTTCCATCATTTCTTCTTTGGTAACCCCATTTTTATATGCAGTATCTAAATGATAAGCAATACAATCGTCACAACGTAAAACCGTAGAAGCTACTAAACCTAATAACTCTTTTGTTTTTACAGGTAAATGACCAGCAGCATAAACATTGGTATCTAAATTAAATATTCTTTTTATTACTTTATTATCAGTCTCTAGAATTTTTTCGTTCATTTTTGAGCGATACTCATTGAACTCTTGGACTTTTTTCGACATTTTTTAGTTGTTTTTTTATTACAAAATTTGAGATATGAATACTTACTTCATATAAAAACATGATAGGTACTGATACTATTATTTGACTAGCAATATCTGGAGGTGTAATAATTGCCGATAATATTAAAACTAATACTAAGGCATGTTTACGATATGTTTTTAAAAACTGAGGAGTTATTAAACCTATTTTAGATAAAAAATAGATGATAATTGGTAATTCAAAAAATAAAGCTACCCCAATTAAAGTATTTGTTACAAGGCCAATATAGGCTTCTAATTTAAAGTTGTTTTGTATAGCTTCTCCTATAGAAAAATTATAGAAAAAATAAACAGACATTGGTATGATAACATAATAACTAAATAAGATACCTAAAAAGAATAGCAAAGAGGCGTAAAAAATAAACCCCCTAGATCTTTTTCGTTCGTTTTTATTTAAACCAGGTGATATAAACCGCCACATTTCCCATAATACATAAGGAAAAGAAATTACGAATCCTAATATTAAAGAAGACCAAATAGCCGTCATTAATTGTTGAGTTGGGTTTAAAACTTGTAATGTTTGTTTAAACTCTATATTACAAAAACTACTATCGATTCCTATAAAAGAAAAAGCTTTACAAAAAAACTGATACGTTAAAAAATCAGGCTTTAAATGTGCTAGTAAAACTTCATCAAATATTACTTTAATATAAATGAATACAAAAAAAGCAACTATAAAAATAGCAGAAAAACTTCTAACTATATGCCATCTTAATTCTTCAAGATGATCTAAAAATGACATTTCTTTTTCTTCTGACATCTAAAAAATTCCTTCTTTTAATAAATCGTGTAAATGAACAACTCCTACATAATTACCTGTAGTATCATTTACCAATATTTGTGATATATTATTGGTTTCTAAAGCTTCTAAAGCACCTATAGCCATTTCATCTATATGAATCACTTTAGGGTTTTTACTCATAATATCTATAGCTTTTAAATTATCTATTTGAGTAGTTTTATTTAGCATTCTTCGAATATCACCATCCGTAATAATACCTTCTATTTTATTTTCATTATTCACTACAGCTGTAACTCCTAAACGTTTTTCAGAAATTTCAACAATTACAGTTCTAACTTCATCTGTAGGAAGTACTTTTGGTATTTGATTGTTTTTAATTAAATCAGAAACTCTTAAATAAAGTCTTTTACCTAAGGCTCCACCAGGATGATATTTTGCAAAATCATTATTGGTAAAACCACGTAAATCTAATAAACAAACAGCCAATGCATCACCAATAACTAATTGTGCAGTGGTACTAGTAGTAGGAGCAAGGTTGTTAGGATCGGCTTCCTTTTCTACGTATGAACTTAAAGCGAAATTAGCATTTTTTCCTAAAAAAGAATCTAAATTACCTGTAATAGCTATTATTTTGTTGTTTGCTGCTTTAATTAATGGAACTAACACTTTAATTTCAGGAGTATTTCCACTTTTAGAAATACAAATAACAACATCGTCTTTTTGAATGTTTCCCAAATCACCATGAATAGCATCTGCTGCATGCATAAAAACAGCTGGAGTACCTGTAGAATTAAAGGTAGCAACTATTTTACTAGCAATATTAGCACTTTTTCCTATTCCAGTAACAATTACTCGTCCTTTAGAATTTAATATGAAGTTAACGGCATCTACAAAGGTATTATCCAAAAAATTAACTAAATTAGCTATGCTATTGCTCTGAAGCTCAATTGTTTTTTTAGCGTTAGCTATTATTAAATCTGAATTTTTCAAACGAAATAGGTTTAATTTAAGTGGTAAAAATAGGAATATTTTAGCTACTAGATAAATCCTTTTTTAAGAAAATTTCGTTAACTTTAGTATGTTTATTTTTGAGAGTTGTTTTGAATTTTTAAATTTGGCATACGGGAAACATATATAATGGAAATGGATTTATACAATGCTTTAAAAAAGTTTTTTGGATTTAATCAATTCAAAGGACTGCAAGAAGATGTGGTAAAAAGCATTTTAAATAATGAGAATACTTTTGTGATAATGCCTACGGGAGGAGGTAAATCACTCTGTTATCAATTACCAGCATTAATGAAGGAAGGTACTGCTATTGTGGTTTCTCCTTTAATTGCTTTGATGAAAAATCAGGTAGATGCTATTAGAGGGATATCAGAAACTCATGGTATTGCTCATGTTTTAAACTCATCATTAAACAAATCGGAGATAAATCAAGTTAAAACCGATATTGCTAGTGGAGTTACAAAACTGCTATACGTAGCACCAGAATCACTCATTAAGGAAGAATACGTTGAGTTTCTTAAACAACAAACAATTTCGTTTGTTGCTATAGATGAAGCGCATTGTATTTCAGAATGGGGACATGATTTTAGACCTGAATACAGAAATCTTCGCTCTATAATTAGACAAATAGATAATGTGCCAGTAATTGCATTAACAGCTACTGCTACAGAAAAAGTGCAAGAAGATATCTTAAAAACGTTGGGTATGACTGATGCAAATGTGTTTAAAGCATCATTTAATCGTCCAAATTTATTTTATGAAGTACGTCCTAAAACAAAAGATATAGAGAAAGATATCATTCGTTTTATTAAACAACGCGAAGGAAAATCTGGAATTATTTACTGTTTAAGTAGAAAGAAAGTAGAAGAGATAGCACAAGTTTTACAAGTGAATGGTGTAGACGCATATCCTTATCATGCAGGTTTTGATGCAAAAACTAGGGCGAAACATCAAGATATGTTTTTGATGGAAGATTGTGATGTTATAGTTGCAACGATTGCTTTTGGAATGGGAATAGATAAACCAGATGTACGTTTTGTAATTCATCATGACATTCCTAAAAGTTTAGAAAGTTATTATCAAGAAACAGGTAGAGCAGGTAGAGATGGAGGAGAAGGACATTGTTTAACTTTTTATGCTTATAAAGATATAGAGAAACTTGAAAAATTTATGGCAAATAAACCTGTTGCAGAACAGGAAGTAGGTCATGCTTTATTACAAGAGGTTGTTGGGTATGCTGAGACATCGATGAATCGTCGAAAATATATTTTACATTATTTTGGTGAAGAATTTGATGCTGTTAGTGGTGATGGAGCTGAAATGGATGATAACATGCGTAATCCTAAAAAGAAGCATGAAGCAATGGAAGAAGTTACTACTATTTTAAAAGTAGTAAAAGACACTAATGAGATGTATAAAGCTAAAGAAGTTGTTAATACATTAATAGGGAATGAAAATGCTCTTTTAAATTCGCATAAAACAACTAAACAACCATTTTTTGGAATAGGAAAAGAAAAAACGACTAATTATTGGATGGCTTTAATTAGACAAATGCTAGTTGTTGATTTAATTAGAAAAGAAATAGAACAATATGGGGTTATTAAGTTAACACCTAAAGGAAGAGAATTTATAGAAAATCCAGCATCGTTTATGATGACTGAAGATCATACCTATACTTCTGAAAATGATAGTTCTATTATAGTAAATGCCAAGTCTGCTGCGGCTGCAGCTGATGCTAAGTTGGTAGTGATGTTAAAAGATCTTAGAAAACAAGTAGGTAAAAAAATGGGAGTTCCACCATTTGCTGTTTTTCAAGACCCTTCTATTGATGATATGGGATTAAAGTATCCTGTTACTTTAGAAGAATTGTCGAAAGTTCATGGAGTTGGTGAAGGTAAATCTAGAAAATATGGTAAGGAATTTGTAAAATTAATTACGCAATATGTTGAAGATAATGATATTACTCGTCCAGATGATTTAGTTGTAAAAAGTACTGGAGTTAATTCTGGATTAAAACTATATATCATTCAAAATACTGATAGAAAATTACCGTTAGATGATATAGCTAAGTCTAAAGGACTTGAAATGAAATCTTTAATAAAGGAGATGGAAGCTATTGTATTTTCAGGAACTAAATTAAATATAGATTATGCTATTGAAGATTTATTAGACGAAGACCAGCAAGAAGAAATTTCTGAGTATTTTATGGAAGCTGAATCAGATAAAATTCAAGAAGCGTTAGATGAATTTGATGGAGATTATGACGATGATGAATTACGATTAATGCGTATTAAGTTTACAAGTGATGTAGCAAATTAATCAAAATTAAATATAGATGAAAGCAAGTACATATTTACATTTTAAAGGCAATTGTGAAGAAGTTATAGACTTTTATGCAGATGTTTTAGGAGGAGAAATTACTCGAAAAATGTATTTTAAAGATGCTCCATCTAATGTTTTTGTTGCACCAAATTTTGCGAAAAACTGGATTATGCATACTACACTTATTGCAGGAGATTTAACTTTAATGGCTTCAGATTTTTTAAACGAAAATGAGGAACTTAAAATTGGAAATAATTTTGTAATTAATATAAATACAAATTATGAAAATGAAGCTATTACAATTTTTAATAGTTTAATTGTAGGTGGTTTTGTTTTTATGCCTTTTGAAATTGCTTTTTGGGGAGGGAAATTTGGTATGTTAAGAGATAAATATGGTGTACAATGGATGATTTCTTTAAATGATGCATCTCAAGCTAATATTTAGTGAACGAAAAAGTAACTCAATATATAAATAACACTAAATGGACGCAAGAATTTTAATTCTTGCGTTCTTTGTTATTGGAATTGCCATTGGAAGAAACTATAAAATGGAATATGCCTGCTTATTTGTATAAAAACAAAAATATTATAGGTATGGCAGCTTATAAAAATTATTTTGGTTTATGGTTTCATCAAGGAGTTTTTTTTAAAGACGAAGAAAGAGTACTTGTAAATGCTCAAGAGAATAAAACAAAAACACTTAGAGAATAAAACAAAAACACTTAGACAACCAAACAAAAAAGACTAGAAAAAATAGTTCCGATGATTTTAAACGGAATAGGATTAAATGATAAATATAAAAAAAGATGAAATTTTTATATTAATTTCCATTAAATTTTGTTCGGTTCCTTAAAGGTGTTTGATATACTTATTTGAGGTACACTTTATCTATAGTAGATGTACTATCACACCTAATAATATATAAATCTAATTTCTCACTTGTTACATAATATTCTGCACAAGGTTTTAAACGAGGTTTACTTTTACCAAAATTAACATCTCCATTTTTTAAAATTGCAGAAATTTGAGAAGTATCTATGTTGTTAGTAGCCATAACTTCTTTTGCTGCATCAGAAAATACTCTATTTCTTATTCGAATACTTTTTAATGTTCTAGCATCCATACCATAATCAAAAGATACTTTTTTGTTTTTCCAGAAAAAAGAAACTGCTAAAATCCCGAAAGTTAGTCC
>CALISK010000306.1 GCA_938041625.1 uncultured Tenacibaculum sp.
ATAACTTCTTTCTAGAAAGTGTTTTTAATTTTTTAGAAAGTTTTTTAGAATGCTCTATAAAATCAGAATTAGTATATAAATCAGTAGCTGCTTTATTTTCAAAATCTAAAGATTTTGCTGGTGATATAATTATTTTCATGAGAAATAAAATTCAAATTATTTTAGGTAAAAATACAACGGTTTTATAAGTTTAAAAAGGAGTTTATATAATCTATCTTTATATTAAAATAAGGAAACCTCATAAACTATAAATTACACAAAAAGAAAAAGCATCACAAACCAAAAAACAGGTACTGCTTCAACCCAAAAAGATGCATAATATTTTGGTTGTTTTATCTTAGACCTTTGCAATAAAAAAAGTAAAAGAACAAAAACGAATATATATACTGTTTTAAAGTTTTGATTCGGTGTGGTAAAAAACTCAACAACCATTGTTAACCCTAGTAAAACAAAACCTACTTTTTTAGCACGCTCTACGCCTATTAATTGAGGTATTGTTTGCAAATGTTTTTTATCATATTTCATATCTCGAATATCAAAAGGTAAAATAAGTACAATTACTAATAATAAACGTGCAATAAAATAAAATAGAATGGTTGTATCTATTTTTATAGTAGCCGCTATTAAAGGGAGTAATACTGTAACCCCTGCCCAAACTAAAGCAACAATCATAATTTTTAATGAAGCCATATTTCTAAGGTTAATCGTTAAACCTTTAAAAATTGGTATTGCATAAAACAACGTTAGTGCTGCAAAAGGTAAAAACAATACTAAAATCTGTTGTGATAATTGAAACGCATAAAACAACGTTAATAAAAAACATAACAATGAAAAAATTTGAATTAATCGTAAGTTTTTAGTCAAACTCATATGGTGTAACTTAGCAATACCCGCATATTTCACAAAGTTATATCCTGTTATGGTACCATAAAAAATAAAGTAATCTAATGATTCGTTATAGGGTATATTAAAATACAATTCAGTAATTCTTACCAAGGCATATACCGATAAAGCTACATGAATACTTGAGTTAATATAAAATTCAAAAATGGACTTTAAAATTTTCACTTTACAAAGGTAATTTAAAATGATTAGTAATCAGTAATCAGTAATCAGTAATCAGTAATCAGTAATCAGTAATCAGTAATCAGTAATCAGTAATCAGTAATCTAATTTTTCTGCTTACTCTGTAAAATCTAAAAGTGATTCTTTTTACAAACTTACCAACATAAAGATTTTTTCTGAAACTTTACATCTACAAAAACAACGCAAAAATTGGTGTCTGATAATTGTTTATTTACAATTGAATAAGAAAATTGTTCATAACCATTCTTAATAGTTAAAAACTTGTTTGTTGAGTTTAAAAAAATCTTTAAGATTTCGTTATTTTTGCTCACTGAAATAACAACACAACTCAATTCAATGAATACAAATTCGTTTCAATTACGACATATTGGTCCTAGAGATAATGAAAAGGACACTATGCTAAAAACTATCGGTGTTGATAGTTTAGATCAGTTAATTTACGAAACTATTCCAGATGACATTCGTTTACAAGATAATTTAGATTTATCTGATGCTTTAAGTGAATATGAATATTTAAATCATATTAATGAATTAGGAGCCAAAAACAAGGTTTTTAAAAGTTATATTGGTTTAGGATATCATGAAGCTATTTTACCGAGTGTTATTCAACGAAATATTTTAGAAAATCCAGGTTGGTATACAGCGTATACTCCTTATCAAGCAGAAATTGCGCAAGGAAGACTAGAAGCTTTGTTAAATTACCAAACAATGGTTTGCGATTTAACAGGAATGGAATTAGCAAATGCTTCTTTATTAGATGAAGCTACTGCAGCAGCTGAAGCCATGGCTTTATTGTTTGATGTTAGAGAACGTGCTAAGAAAAAAGCAGGAGCTAATAAATTCTTTGTTTCTGAAGAAATATTACCGCAAACGTTATCGGTATTACAAACACGTGCAATTCCTATTGGTATTGAGTTAATACTAGGTAACCATGCAAAGTTTAAGTTTGAAGATGATTTTTTTGGAGCTATTTTACAATACCCTGGAAAACACGGAGAGGTGTATGATTATGCGGATTTTGTAACAAAAGCAAATACAAATAATATTAAAGTTGCTGTAGCTGCTGATATTTTATCGCTTGCAATGCTTAAAGCTCCTGGTGAATTTGGAGTAGATGTAGTCGTAGGTACTACACAACGTTTTGGTATTCCTTTAGGATATGGAGGACCTCATGCAGGTTATTTTGCAACTAAAGAGGCTTACAAACGTAGCATACCTGGTCGTATTATTGGGGTTACCAAAGACAAAGACGGTAAACGTGCTTTGCGTATGGCATTACAAACACGTGAACAACACATTAAACGTGAACGTGCTACTTCTAATATATGTACAGCTCAAGTATTATTAGCTGTAATGGCTGGTATGTATGCTGTATATCATGGTAAAGAAGGGATTCAATACATTGCCAATCGTGTACATAATGCTGCTAATACATTAACTGCTGCACTTAATAGATTAGGCTTTAAACAAAAAAACACTGCTTATTTTGATACTATTGTTGTTGAAGTTGAAGCAGATCAATTAATAAAAACTGCAGAAGGAAATGCTGTTAACTTTAATTACATTGATAAAAACCATGTTTCTATTTCTTTAAATGAAACTGTAGGTTTAGATGAAATTAATAAAATTGTTGATTGTTTCGAACAAGCTTTTAACATTCAAGATATTACTATTACAGAATTTACTTCTAGTGAAGTAATTCCTGAAAACGTAAAACGAAGTACTACTTTTTTAGAAAATGATGTTTTTAACACGTACCATTCAGAAACTGATATGATGCGTTATATAAAGAAATTAGAGCGTAAAGATTTAGCTTTAAATCACTCTATGATTTCTCTAGGATCTTGTACCATGAAGTTAAATGCTGCTTCAGAAATGTTACCTTTAAGTAATCCGCAATGGGGAAACATACACCCATTTGTTCCTTTAAATCAAGCTGAAGGGTACCAAACTGTACTTAAAAACTTAGAACAACAATTAAATGTAATTACAGGTTTTGCAGCTACTTCTTTACAACCAAATTCTGGTGCACAAGGAGAGTTTGCTGGTTTAATGGTTATTAGAGCGTATCATTTAGCAAACGGAGATGCACATAGAAACATTTGTTTAATTCCTGCTTCTGCACACGGTACCAATCCTGCTTCTGCTGTAATGGCCGGTATGAAAGTTGTGGTTACTAAAACAGATGAAAGAGGAAATATAGATGTAGAAGATTTAAAAGCAAAAGCTGACTTACATAAAGATAACTTAGCTGCTTTAATGGTTACTTACCCTTCTACTCATGGAGTATTTGAAAAAGCAATTAAGGAAATTACGCAAATTATTCATGATAATGGCGGACAAGTATATATGGATGGTGCAAATATGAATGCGCAAGTAGGATTAACAAATCCTGCAACTATTGGTGCCGATGTTTGTCATTTAAACTTACACAAAACATTTGCCATTCCACATGGTGGTGGTGGTCCTGGTGTAGGTCCTATTTGTGTTGCTCCACAATTAGTTCCGTTTTTACCAACAAATCCTGTAGTAGGTACTGGTGGCGAAAGTGCTATTACAGCTATTTCTGCTGCTCCTTGGGGTTCTGCTTTGGCTTGTTTAATATCTTACGGTTATATAACCATGTTAGGTGCTAAAGGATTAACAGATTCTACTAAAATTGCCATTTTAAACGCTAATTATATGAAAGAGCGTTTACAAGGTCATTTTAGTACTTTATATACTGGTGAAATGGGACGTGCTGCACACGAAATGATCTTAGATTGTCGTGAGTTTAAACAAAATGGTATTGAAGTAGTAGATATTGCTAAACGTTTAATGGATTATGGTTTTCATGCTCCTACAGTTTCTTTCCCAGTTGCGGGTACTATTATGATAGAACCTACAGAAAGTGAAAGTATTACTGAATTAGATCGTTTTTGTGATGCATTAATTGCGATTCGTAAAGAAATAGAAACAGCAACAAAAGAGGATACGAATAATGTATTAAAAAACGCACCACATACGCAAGAAATGTTAACTTCTGATGAGTGGACTTTACCTTACACACGTAAAGAAGCTGCTTTTCCTTTACCTTATATTGCCGAAAATAAATTTTGGCCTTCAGTAAGAAGAGTTGATGATGCTTATGGAGATCGTAATTTAATTTGTTCTTGTAATCCTATTGAAGATTATATGGACTAATATATTCTATTATAAATTTTAAATTACGAATTATCAATTTTCATAATTCTATTTAAAAATATATTTATAACTTAAAACCTCACTTTTAGTGGGGTTTTTGTTTTTTAAACTCTTCTTCTGTTAATTTAAAAAAGAAAGATTTTATTCTAAAATAAATTTTGTGTAAAATCGTTTTAACTTAATCTTGTTATTAAAAATCGTGTGAAAATTATTTTTAAAATATTTATAAAAATTGCCTTGTTTATAATACTCACAATTGCTACACAAATTGGTGGACTTGTATATATTATTAGTAGTTTACTATCTAAAAAAATAAAATGGAATTTTAAATTTAAAAACAGCGTTGCTTTTGTAATACTGTATCTTATTGCTACTTTTTTAATTGTTCCTTATACTGCTCCTATTTTTGGGCGCGAAAAAGTAAAACATACCAAAAACATACAACCTACAAATTATTTTACAGTATTATTAAATAGAAATTATGTAACACCTAAACTCAATAAACTATTACTTTCTACAGCAAAAAAACTAGAAAAAACAACTACCGAAATTCATTACTTAGATGCCAATTTCCCTTTTATAAATAAGTTTCCATTACTACCACATTTAAGTCATAATGATGGAAAGAAAATCGATTTAAGTTTAATATATGAAACTGTTTCTGGAACAATAACAAACAAACAAAAATCTATTAGCGGATATGGTGTTTTTGAAAACCCTAAATTATATGAATACAATCAAATAAATACCTGTCTAAAAAAAGGATATTTTCAATACGATTTCCCTAAATATATTACACTAGGAAGCATTTATAAAGAACTAGTTTTTTCTAATAAAGGAACCAAATTACTTATTGAAACCCTATTAAAACAAAAAAATACTGGGAAAATTTTTATAGAACCGCATCTTAAAAACAGAATGAATTTAAGAAATAAGAAAATACGCTATCATGGCTGTCAAGCTGTACGACATGACGATCATATACATGTACAACTTTAACTATTCTTAATGTTTAAAATATTATAAAAGAGAATTTTCGTTTTTCTTTAATTCATTTTTTAAAAACGAGATTACTCTAAAAAACTTAAAGCTAAAAAATTACAAACCATTCTAACAAATCAAAATTTCATTAATTAATAAACAAAGTCTCACAAAAAAATATAAACCATTAATTACCAAACAAATAATGTGTTTAAAATATATTACTATTTATTTAATTTAAAACTCTATTTTTGCGCTTTTAAAAATAAAAAAATTGAAAAAATTAGTAAATTGCTTATTCGTAATCTTCTTTGTTTCTTATACTTATAGTCAGAATAAAATAAATATTTCAAAAAAACCTTCATGGGTTAATTTTCAAGATTATAATAAAAACCCAAAAATAGATGAAGATGAAGTTATACAGGGTGCTTTAAATCTTTTAGCAGACTATCAGATTAATATTTTTAAACAAGAATCTTATTTTAGATTGGTTACTAAAATAACAGATAATGCTGGTATTCAATCAGCGTCTAATATAAGTGCTAATTACGATCCGTTATATCAAAAGTTAATATTTCATTCTATAAAAATAATACGAGATAACAAAGAAATAAATAAATTATTCCCCGATCATTTTCAAGTTATTAGACGAGAAACGAATGCTGAAAACTATCTTTATGATGGATCTCTATCTGCTATATTAAACATGGCAGATGTTCGTAATGGAGATATTATTGATTGTAGTTATACCATTAAAGGATTCAATCCTATTCATAAGGGTAAATATTCTGAAAGCTTCATTTTAAATGACTATGTACCTATCGGAAAAATTAATGTTTCTATTAACACAAAAAACAATTTAAATTACAAAACTTATAACACCACTCTTCAACCTAAAATAACTGCTCAAAACGGTTATACTAATTTCAATTGGATGGTTGAAGCACCTGAAAGCTCTATTTACGAAAATAATACGCCTCCATCAAAAATAGTAATGCCTACAGTTATAGTTAGTAATTATAGTACTTGGAAAGAAGTTGTTAAATGGGCTAATGATATTTTTACTCAACCTGAAACATTAAGTACTAATATTAGAAAAAAACTACAAGAAATTAATACCAATTATAAAACTCAAGGCGAAAAAATAAAAGCTATTCTTAATTTTGTACAAAATGACATTCGATATTTAGGTTTAGAATATGGTATTGGTAGTTATAAACCTAACTCTCCAAATAAAGTATTTGAACAACGATATGGAGATTGTAAAGATAAGAGCTTACTTATGGTAAAAATGCTTAAAAGCATTAATATAGAAGCGTATCCTATGCTTGTTAATACTTTAATGAAAAGTACAATTACTAACTTACCTCCTTCTCCTAGTTTTTTTAATCATTGTGTTGTAAAGGTTATTGATAACAAAAAACGAGAGTTATATTACGACCCAACATTAGTTAAACAAGGTGGTACTTATAAAAACACACATTTTCCTAATTATGAATATGGTTTGGTTGTGAAAAAAAATAATGCTGTTTTTGATACTATAACCTCTTCATCAAACAATAAGATAATTACTAAATCAGAATATATTATTAAAGAGATAAATGGTAGTGCTACTTTAAAACTAACTACTACTTATACCAATGTTGAGGCCGATCAAATGCGTAGTTTTTTTGAAAATAATGGTAAAAAAAATATTCAAAAAGAATATGAAAATTATTATGCTAGCTTTCATCCTAAAATTAAAATGGTAGATCCGCCAACTGCACATGATTATATTTTACGAAATGAATTTGAAGTTACTCAATCATATTCTATAGATAGTATTTGGAAACCTATGGAATTAAAGCCTGGTTTTATATCTATTGATTTTACCCCTTTTGGTTTACAAGATGCATTATATATACCTCAAAACATTGAAAATAGAAAAAACGATATTGCTTTAGCGTATCCTGTATCTAGAGAACATCTAACTAATATTACATTACCTTCTGCTTGGCAAATAGAAACAGATTATGATATGATTAGTAATGATGTTTTTTATTATGATTACGATATTAGTTATGGAAAAAACAAAAATGAAATCCATTTAAAAAACTTTCTAAAAATTCAAAAGTCTTCAATTACCAAAAATGAATTTACAACCTATTATAATGACATTAAAAAACTAGAAAAGTCATTTGGATTTTCTATTTTTATTAACAATGACTCAAAAGGATTATTTAAATGGGAAACACCTTCTTTTTCTATAGGTTTTATTGTCTTTTTAGTTTTGTTAGCTATTCTAGTTATTATTTTTATAATTATTGAACTAAGAAAAAGCGGAAGTATTTAATACTTAATTAGTATACTATTTTCTATAAAACTGTTCTTAAATGACTAGCTTTAACCAACTATAAAAACTGTTAATCAGCACTATACATTACAATAAAAACAGCATCCTCATTAATAGTTATTACGTTTGTGTTTGTAGCTACTAAAACACCTTCTTTAATAGTTTCATTATTTATATAAACCGATCCTTTAACAAGGTAAACTAAACTATTTTTAGGTGTTTCATATGTTTTTCCAACAGTTAAATGCCCTACTATAATTTGTGTGCTATTACCATCTTGAGATCCATAAACATTGGTTACTGTTCCTTTGGTTGCTTTATGCACTCTAAAATTTGCAGTTGCTTCTTGTTGCTCTGGTAACAACCATAACTGTAGCATTCGTGTAGTTGGCTGTTCTTTGTTTATTTCGTTATGTAAAAAACCTTCTTTTCCCGATTTTTGAACTTGAAAA
>CALISK010000307.1 GCA_938041625.1 uncultured Tenacibaculum sp.
GTATTTGAACCGCCAAAAAATCATTGTTTTACAGTTAATACTGAACAAGAAACAATAGATCAAAGTATAAACTCAATAGAGTTGTTTTTGAAAGAAAGTACAGTTTTAGAAAAATAAACGACTATTTTAAAAGTAAAGCACATTGCTCATGAGTTGTGTGATTATTGGTATTGGTGATGTTTAATAACATATCGCCAAAAGCATTTATTTCTAAAACATACACTTGTTTTTTAGGTGTTAAAAGTACATCTACTCCTGCATAAAACAATTTCGGATAGCAACGCATAGCTCTTTCAGCTATTTTTTTAATTTTTGTAATTGTATTTGAGTCTAAATTTAATTTGTTTAAATCTAATTTTTCATTACCTAAATGTAGGTTTGTTATTGTATGAGTACTACCTCTAGGTACAACAAATTCAGATTTTCCATTTATTACAACTACCCTAAAATCAATGTTTAATTTTTCTTCTTTATATTTTGGTAACCATAACTCTACGTGTAATGATTTAAATGGTATTTTAGACCAAATCTGATGAATGCGATTTTCAGTATTGTAATGTTTTAATTTCAAACTATTAAATAACGTATCATCTTTTAAATCAATAGTCGTGTATAAATGAAGACTCTTTTCGTTTCTATATCTAAAAGCCATTATTCCAGAAGCAGAAGATCCGGCTTTTGGTTTTAAAAATACTTGATGAATTTGCTTTTCCAACATCGTTTGTTTCAAATGTGAATAGGAATTACAATTTAATTGAAGTGGTACAGTCACTCCATTGTTCTTTAAATGTTTTATTGTTTCAGATTTATTAAATACGGTTAATATTTCTAACGGATCATTAATGAAAGTAATATTATGTATGTTTTCTAAATTCTTTATACGTTGTAATAAAAGAGACCAACCTTTATACCATAATTGAAAATCAGATACTTGTCCGAAATTAAAAGTGCTGTTTTTTATTTCTTCTTTTTGCAATTCAGTATCACAGGCTAACAGAAGAATTTGTTTATAAGTTTCAATGTCTTCACCTGGAGATTCTAAACGGATACGGTAACGTGTTTTTTCTGAAAGTAAGACTTTCTTGTTTATAATGTCAATATAAGTAATGGAAATCAACTCTTTTTGAAGAGCTAATTTCCAAAATTGAATTCGCCTTGAATTTTTAGGCGCTATGATTATATGTTGCTCCAAATGCTTTAATTATTATTCACCAACCTCAACAAAATACCATTCATCTTCGATGGCTTCTTCATAATAATCTGAATACTCAAAACTTCCTTTATTACCAAATCGTTTACGTAGTGCTTTGGTTTGTTCTTCTGTCATATAATGAAAATCACAAATTAACTTTTCTAGTTTATCTAAACCTTCATTTTTTAATAAAGAATCACCTCCATTTTCTTTTAGAACCCCCATAGAAATATCTAAAACTTTAATTCTCTCTAAAATTTCATGATTTTCAAGAGTAACAACGATATCATCTTGAATTTCAGCATTCATAAGTCCTAAGTGTTTTAAATTTGGAAATGGATTATTAGCTAGTAACTCTTTTACGGTCTCTTTCGTTACCGTAGCCCCATAATCTGATATTCCAAACCAAATTTCTAAATATTCTAAACTTGTTAGTGAGCTTTTAGACTTGGCAATGTTTTGTATAAGTTCGTCATCTAACCCTCCTGATTCAATAGTTAGCTCTTTTAAATTGGGTAAATTAAAAGTCCCCATTGTTAAGCCATTTCCTCCTCTAATTTTTAGAGTTTCTATATGACTATAGGCTTTAAGGAAGTCTTCAAAATTAGATTGTTGTATCCATGATATTTCGTTTTCTTCCGATTCAATATCACCTATAAAAAAGTGTTTTACATTAGAAAAATGATTCTTGTTTTCTATGAAAAAATCTAAAATATGTTTACTGCTCTTATCGTATCCTTCTTCCCACATACCAATCACAATTTCTTCGACCTTATCACTATTTTCTTGGGCTTTAAAATTGGATAAAAACTCTAATATTTCAGGATCATCATCATATTCGTAAGAAATAAACTTATAACCATATTTAGGATCTACTTCCTTGTTTAGTTTGTAAGTTACAACTTGTCTAGAAGCAGAACTTGCCGCTTTGTATCCTTTTTTTTCTTTTGCAGCGATTAGTTTTTTTGCATCTTTTAATGCTTTTTCTTCTGAGTCAAAAGTTTTTGTTTTTTGAGTGCCTTGTGTACCTATTTTACCGTATGTTACAGTATGGGTGTTACCTTCGGCTAGTATTTTCCAAAATTTTTGAGAACTACCATCTTTAAATTCTAAATATTTTTCCATAGTTTATGACTTTATAATTCGAGTTAATAATTCGTTTCCGTAAATTTCTTTTAAATTTAATTCGTCAAGGTTCATGTAACCAATATAACAACCGCAAGTGTTATTTGGACAGATTGTTTTTTGTGTTAAATCGCTTAAATTATGTTGATAAATATTGCCTAATTTTTGTTTTACAAAATGACAAGGATATACATCTCCTTCTCCAGAAATAGAAAAACTAGAGTAACCAGCTTGACATGATTTTTTAAATGAATCGTGATAGGTATTGTTGATTTTAAAATGGGGGTCTATTTGTGTTAACCAAGCCTTTTCACTTTCAGAATAATAATTTTCTTCACGTTTATATGCATTAATCCAAACATATCTATCTGTAAGTGATTCTTTCAATTTATCAATAGCTTTATAATGCGATTTCATACCTACTACTCCTACACTAAATTGTATATTATTTTCTATCAAATATTGACACTTAGCAATAAATTTATCAAAACAAACCTCATCTGGATGATAGGTAACCCAAAGTCTAAAAGTAGCAGGGTTAACTTCTTTTATCCATTCAAGTTTACAAGATAGGTTTGTTTGAATTGATATAAGTTTAACTTGTTTCATATGACTAAGTTTAACCATTGCTTTTTGATAATAGGAGCGTATCAATCCTTCTCCCCAAGGAGTTAATAGAATTCTTAATTTTTCGGTTCTTTGTTCAGCCCAATTTACAAAATTGTTTAAACATTTTTTATCGTAAGCTAATTCTTCACGAGTGTTTTTCTTTTTTGCAAAAGGACAGTAATGACAGTCATAATTACAACTATCTAAGCTTCCTCTATAAAGTATGTTCCAATTTACTTCCATTCAAAACCACTCATTAGTTGTTTGCTGTTCTCTGAATACAATGCTGGGCCAATGACATCTTCATAACACATTCCTTCTTGATTTAAAGCATAAATATCAGAGGTTATCTCTGTAAGCCAATTCCTTTCTATAAGTTCATTCAAAATTTGAAATTCTTCGAATGGGGTTACACCAAAAGTGTTTTTATAGATAACTTGGTTTAAACTTCCTCCATCTGTTAAAGATTTTATTAAAAACCGTCTTTTTTGCTCTTCTATATTTAATGCTACACCGTAATTAACGTTTTTAAAGTCTTTAGTGCTCATGTAATCATTAATGATCATTTTTATTTCTTTGCGTTTTACAGCGTAATCTGTACTATAATGTAGGTTGTTTGTGTAAGAACGAGCACCCGCTCCAATACCAATCATATTGTCAGTAATAGCAGAATAATTAGATTCTGGACGACAATCTATAGCTTCTTTTTTTCTAAAGCATCGCATGCTTGTTTGTACATAACCATTATTTAGTAAAAAATCTCTACCAACAATGTACAACTGAAATTGATGTTGATTTTGTTTTTGATTTTTAATACCTAACCCCGTTAGTTCTCTTATATATAAAGGGTATAAAAAAATCTCTGTTGGTTGATAAGTAATCGTTTTTTCTAAGGAATAAATAAAAGATTTTTCAGTCTGATTGTGAATTCCATAAATTAAATCTAAATTAAATTCTTCAACATTTGACAGCGCTATGTCTTCTACTGATTTTAATGTTGTTTCTATTTTTTGAGGCCTTCCTAATGCTTTCATTTCGTCTTGTATCCAAGATTGAATCCCCATACTTAATCGAGCTATTTTGTATGTTTTAATTAGTGATATTTTCTCTAAAACTAACGTTTTTGGAGAGGCTTCAATCGATCCGAAAAAATTACTTGGAGCTACACCAAAACCAATAATAGTTTTGAATAATAACTCTAGTTCATCGGTAGTTAAAAAAGTGGGCGTACCTCCGCCTATAGCAAAATTCTTTAAATGCAAATCAGGAATTACTTCTGAAATTTGTTCCATTTGCAATTGCATGGTTTCAATGTATTTAGCAACTCGTTCTTTTGGATTCGAAACTGTAAAAAGATTACAAAAACCACAGCGCATTTCACAAAATGGAATATGGACATAGAAAAAAGCTGAGTTTTTGTCTTTCCAAATATCTCTTAACTTAATAGGAGAGAATTCTCGGTAAGTAGATTTGTGAGGATAT
>CALISK010000308.1 GCA_938041625.1 uncultured Tenacibaculum sp.
GTTAAAGGTTCTGGTGAATTAGACGATTTACGCCAAGATAACTATTATAAAAACACCTATAACCATAGAGACATCGATAACAATACTACTTTAGTTTTTCCTAGTTTTGGAGGTAACCCAGATGATGGTTTTGCTGTTGGTGTAGATATTACACATACTCGTTATGGATTTAAGAAAAAACCTTTTGACAATCAACATAACTTAACTGCAAACTACTATACAAGTATTAATGGTTTTGACATCAATTATACTGGAAAATTCACTGAATTTATTGGTAATTGGAGCTTAGAATTAAAAGCAAGGGCTACGAGTAGTAATTATTCATTTAACTTTTTTGGTTGGGGTAATAATTCTATATATAATCAAAACTTAGATTTAGATTTTTATAGAGTTAAGAAAGAGGAATACAACATAAATAGTTCTCTTGTAAGAAGGTTTAATTGGGGTAGTACTTTTAAACTTACAGGTAGTTTTGAAGCTATTAAAGTAGAAAATACGCTTAATAGAAACATCAATACGTTACCGAATCGTGCTACCAATATTTTTGACAGATATTACTTTGTAGGAGGAGAAGCTACTTTTAATCACCAAAGAATAGACAACAATAGCTTTCCTACAAAGGGAATGAATTTTAACCTAACCATAGGTGGTAAAATGAATACTGAATTTACCAATAGACATTTTGGGTATCTGAAAACCTCTTTAGCTATTTATCAAAATTTAATTTCAAATAGAAGTTTAGTATATGCTTCTGAAATAGGTACACATGTAAATTTTAAAAACAGATTCGAAATTTATCATGCTGCTACTTTAGGAGGTAATAAAACACTTCGTAGTTTTAACAACCAACGTTTTACTGGAACAGAAAGTTTTTACCACACCAATGATTTACGTTTGCGAATAGGTAGTTTTAAGGCTTTTATCCCTATGAAATTTGGAATAACTTCTGGATTCGATTATGGAAAAGTTTGGAGTCCTTTCGTTGCTAAATCTTCAAATTGGAATACAAGTTATGGAGGCTCTTTATGGTTTAGTGGCTTAGATATGTTTACAGCTAACTTATCTTTATTTGATGGAAATGATGGAAATCGTGTTTCTTTTTCTTTAGGCTTTAATTTTTAACTAGTACTGTTCTTTTAATTTACTAAATTAGTATTGAATTTACAATAGTTATCTTACTCTAAATGAAAGAACAAATTTTATGCACAAAAAAACAAACCAATTAACTTTTAAGTTACCTCCTACATTTTTAGGTTTAACCTCTGGTTTTTTGGTGTTTTATTTTCTGTTTTTTTTTAATGCATATGGTATTCAAAAAGGAGTCTCTTATTCAGGGCACTCATATCTTTTTAGAAGTGCGTGTTTCGGTATTTTAACATGTATAATCTTAACTGCTTTTGAAACTTGGGTGAAACCAAAATTTAATACTAGTAGTCCAAAAAAGTTATTAGTATGGTATCTAGTTTTAGTTTTAATAGGCTGTCAATTTATATTTATACTCTTTAATTTTTTTTGGAATTGGCAAGAATTTAATATAAGAGCTTATACACTTATATTAAAAGAATTTCCTTTAATGGTATTGATCCCTATTTCATTTTATCAATTCGTAAAATCTATAACTAAACAAAAAACTTATAAAGAAGATTATATTTTGTTTCAATCTAAAAACGGCAAAGATCAATTAAAAATTAAACTGCAAAATTTTCTTTATGCAAACTCCTCAGAAAATTACATCTCTATTTATTATTTATTTAACAATAAACAACAGCAGCATTTAATTCGTAAACCATTAAAATTACTTGAACAGGAACTAAATATATTTCCAGAAATTATAAGAAGTCATAGAAGTTACTTAATAAATAGTTCTAATATTATAAATATAAAACAGGCCAAAAGAAAAGTTTATATTGAAATTGGCTCACAAAGATTACCTGTTTCAAAACAATTTCAGTACCTTTTCTTAAATTAATTGCGTTTCTTAGTCACTAATGATTTAAATTCATCCCTAAAATATTTAAAATAAAATAATTGATCATTACTTTTTCATCTTTGTGAAAAATGAAATTTCGTGAAAAAATTAATCTCATTTCTGTTTATAACATTTTGTTTATATAGTACAAGTTCTTGCCAATCTAAACAATCTAAAACGTTTCATTCAGGTCATTCAAAACGTATTCAAAAAATAGATTCACTTTTTAAAAGTAATTTTCAACAAAATCTTTTTCATGGTGGAATAATGATTACTTGTAACGGTACATCTATTTATGAAAACTATTTAGGTATAGCAGATAGAAAATGGAATCTCCCAATAACAAAAAACACAAAATTTGACATCGCTTCTTTAAATAAATCAATGATAGCTGCTTTAGTATTAAAAGCTGTAGAAAAAGGTAAACTACATTTAAATGACAAACTCATAAATATACTTTCTAACACTACACTTGAAGGTAGTTTTCATCCACAAATTACACTACACAATTTACTTTGTCATAGTTCTGGAATTGCAGACTATGATGGAATAGCACAGGAACTAAAAAACAATAATTTTCTAAAATTTAAAAGGTTGCACTTTTCTAACAAAGAGTACATTAATTTTATTAGCAAAATTGCACCTGTAAACGAACCTAACAAACAGTTCTATTATAGTAATTTTGCATATCATTTAATCACTATTATTTTAGAAGAAACCTATGCTAAACCATTTTCTGAAATATTGAGAGAAAAACTTACACTTCCTTTAGGTTTAACGCATACTCTTTCAGAAAGTGAAAATAAAAAAGTCATTCCCAAATTAGCAGAAGCCTACAGTTTCGAAAAAAAAATGAATCAATGGCATCAAAATCCATTTATTGACTTAAGTCTTGGAAGGCGAATATTCTCTACTGTTTCTGACCTAAATAAATGGGGACAAGCAATGAATAATTCTGATTATTTAAACAAACACTCCTTAAGTTTAATGAAACAAAACCATATAGCGAACATCTCTAAACATGTAAGTTATAGTTATGGATGGATAGTTATAGATGAAAATAATAAAAGTGAACTCGGAAACTTAGCTATAGATAAACCCTATATTATTCATGGTGGAAGTACAGATGTGTATAAAACAATGCTTATTAATATTAATAACGGAGCGTATGTCATCAGTTTTTTTAGCAATGTCGGAAACCAAACCAATGAAATGAGATTGGCACAACAAATTGTAAAATTCTTAATTCCATAAAACATGAAAAAATCATTCAACCAATCACTTGTACTTTTATTCTTTTCAATTTCATTCTTTTCATACAGCCAAAAACCTCATATCATTGGTTTATGGGAAGTAAATAAAGTATCTGTAGGTAAAAAAAATGTAACTCCTGTAGCTAAATGGACAAAAATAAATAAAGACGGTACTTTTCAATCTGGAAATGGGTGGTTACAGCATTCAAAGGGAATTTGGAACTACGATCGTCAAAATAATATTTTTTCTACCACAGATTCCTTAGCAGTCTTTGATGAATTTGGAGGCTTCACCATCTCTTTTGAAAATAAAAAAATGATTTGGAAAAGAAATGAAAAAGGAATGTCTGTTAAAGTAATTTTATCTCCTATTAAAGAACTTCCTATGTCTTCCTCAGACTATTTAAAAGGCATTTGGGATTTAGTAGAACTTAAAGAAAATGGTAAATCAATCTTACATGACTTCGATAGTGAAAATAGACATAATTTATTTATAGGTTGGGACAGAGTTTATATAAATTTTACGCCTACAGGTAAAAAATTACGTGGGTATTGGCATATTCATGGCCATAGACCTGAAATCACATTACTCCCACATCAACAAGGACGCGAAATAGAAAAATGGAGAATTGAAGTTACTAAAAAAGAACTTGTTATGATCGGTATATCTAATAGTAATCGAAAAATTCAACGAAAATACATAAGGAAAAAAACGTTTTAAAATTGATTATCAATAAATTTTTTAAAAGTCTGTTTGTAATTTATCTTTACAAAAAATTAGATGTAATTTTATTAATAAATGAATCAACAATTTGTACTTTTTTTCGCTTCAATTTTAGGAATGTTCGGAATTATTTTTGGAGCATTTGGAGCGCATATTTTAAAAAAGAAATTAACTTTAGAACAATTAACCAGTTTTGAGACAGGAGTAAAATATCAAATGTATCACACGCTTCTGCTATTACTCTTGGGGTTTCGTTATACTAAAGAATTAAATGGAAGCTTGTGGTGTTTCTGTATAGGTATTATTTTATTCTCTTTCAGCATATATGGTTTAGTTTTATCTAATGCTTACGGAAAAAAAATGCGCTTTTTAGGTCCTATAACACCAATTGGAGGATTATTTTTAGTGGTTGGTTGGTTTTTATTAGCACTTAGTTTTTTGTAATAAATTTATTTTATTCATAACATATCACCCTATTCATAAGGCATATCACAGCAATATAGCTTCAAATACAAACTAACCACATCTATTTACTTAAAAACCTAACAATACGAAAATTAACAAGAAACAATATTCCTTTTTCTTTTAACAAAACCTTAAGTAGTTGCACCTGCAACCATTTACCATTTTTACTATTTTTGCCGAATGAAAAATGAGGAGCATTCCATTAATTTTTTCGAAAACTCTTTAGGTCCATGGTTAGGTAAAACTGTAAAAATAGTAGACTACTACCTTTTAGAATCTTTTGAAAAAAACAATTTAGATATTACTAAAGAGCAAATGATTGTTCTAAAAAAATTGTATTTCCAAAATGGTTTATATCAAAATGAATTAGCTCGTTTAACTTTTAGAAATAAATCATCTTTAGCTCGCTTACTTGCTAAAATGGAATCTAAGAATTATGTATCTCGCCAACAATGCACCAATGACAAACGTATTAAAAAAGTTTTCTTAACTCCTTTAGGTAAAGACACTTTTGAGAAAGTAATTCCTATAGTAAAAAAGATGCTATCTAAAATGGAACAAACAATAAGTAGCGAAGAAAAAGAACAAATGATTGCAACATTAAAAAAAATTCAAAACAATTTTTGTTCAAAAGAAGAACATGCTTAATTATTAAATAACATGAGAAAAATTATTCTGTCAATTCTTGGCGTTTTATTAGTTTTTGGTGCTATACTAGTTGGAAACTATATCGTAGGAAAAAAGAAAAAAAGAAAACCAAAATTCTCGAGAATTATTAAAACCGTTTTTGTTGAGAAGGTTCAAAATAAAGAAATTCCAATTACATTAACTGCTAATGGTAATTTAGTTGCTAAAAACAAAGTAGCATTATTTTCTGAAGTTCAAGGAGTTTTAAAAAAACAAAACAAATCTTTTAAAGCAGGTACTCGTTATAAAAAAGGGCAAGTATTATTAAATATTAATAGTGCTGAATTTTATGCCAATTTACAAGCTCAAAGAAGTAATTTATTTAATCTTTTGGCTTCAATAATGCCAGATATTCGATTAGATTATCCGACTGAGTTTGAAAAATGGCAAAGTTATTTACAACAATTTGATATTAATAAAACAACTACAGTATTACCAAAAACAACTACAGATAAAGAAACTTACTTTATTTCTGGTCGTGGTATTACTTCTGCTTATTACAACATAAAAAATTCAGAAGTAAAGCTTAGTAAATACAATATTAGAGCTCCTTTTACAGGTATCTTAACGGAGGCATTGGTTTCTCCTGGAGCTTTAGTTAGAAATGGTCAAAAACTAGGAGAGTTTATAGACGAGTCTGTTTATGAATTAGAAGTTACTGTAAACAATAATTATGCAAATTTATTAGTAGTTGGTAATTCTGTTAGCCTATCTAATTTAGAAAAGACAAAAAATTATACTGGTAAAGTTGTTCGCGTAAATGGAAAGGTAGATTTAGCTTCACAAACTATTAAAGTATATATAGAAGTTGCTCATAAAGATTTAAAAGAAGGCATGTATTTAGAAGCTAATTTAAACGCTAAAGTAGAAAAAGATGCCATTGAAATTTCGAGAAAATTACTAGTTGACAATTCTAAAATTTACACTGTTAAAAATGATAGTATTTTAAGTTTAATCACTATAAAACCTGTTCATTTTAACAGTGAAACACTTGTTTTAAAAGGTGTAGAAAACAATACTACAATTTTAACTCAGGTGTTACCTGGTGCTTATGAAGGTATGATTGTTAAAACCAATAAAAAGTAAGCAACAATGAAAAAAATAATTACTTATTTTATTAAATATCCTGTTGCCGTAAATGTTACCATTATTGCTTTTTTAGTATTTGGTTTAATGGGAGCATTAAGCATGAAATCTTCCTTCTTTCCGTTGGTAGATTCTCAATTAATTAATATCAATTTAATATATCCTGGAGCTTCACCTCAAGAAATAGAGGAAGGAGTTGTTTTAAAAGTAGAAGACAATTTAAAAGGGATTGTTGGAGTAGAAAGAGTCACCTCTGTTTCAAGAGAAAATAGCGCAACTATTAGAGTTGAAGTTGAAAAAGGAAAAAACATAGATATTGTATTATCTGATGTTAAAAATGCAGTAGATAGGGTACCTTCTTTTCCTAGTGGAATGGAACCTCCTGTTATTGCTAAAGTAGAAAGTGTACGTCCTACCATAAGTTTTACAGTAAGCGGTAAAAATGTTTCTCTAAAATCTTTAAAACAATATGCAAGAGATGTAGAAAATGATATTAGAGGACTAGAAGGAATTTCTCAGGTTGCTATTTCAGGTTTTCCAGACGAAGAAATCGAAATTGCAGTGAGAGAGCAAGATTTACTTGCTTATAATTTATCTTTTAATGAAGTTGCTAATGCTGTTCGAAGTTCTAATTTATTAATTACAGGTGGTAATATAAAAACGGTAAGTGAAGATTATTTAATTAGAGCTCGTAATCGTTTTTATTATGGTATTGAATTGCAAAACATAATTGTTAGAGCCAATCCTTCTGGTACTATAATTCGATTAAAAGATATTGCAGATGTTTCTGATAAATGGTCTGAAAATCCAGATCGTTTATACTATAATGGAAACTTAGCCATTAATGTTACTGTTAGCAATACCAATAATGAAGACCTTATTAGCTCTGCTGATAAAATAAAAGAATATATTCATCAGTACAATCAAGAACATCAAAATGTACAATTAAATGTTTCTAGTGATGGTTCTATTACTTTAAATGGAAGAACAAAATTATTAATAGAGAATGGTGTTGTAGGTATTTTATTAGTCCTCTTTTTTCTTGCTTTATTTTTAAACGTACGATTAGCAATATGGGTTGCGTTTGGTTTACCTGTCGCATTTTTTGGTATGTTTATTTTTGCAGCGCAATTTGATGTTACTATTAATGTATTATCATTATTCGGAATGATTATCGTGATCGGTATTTTAGTAGATGACGGAATTGTTATAGGTGAGAATATTTATCATCATTATTACGATTTAGGAAAATCTAAAGTTCAGGCAGCTATAGATGGTACTATGGAGGTTATTCCACCAATAGTTTCTGCAATTCTAACCACTATTATTGCTTTTTCTACCTTCTTCTTTTTAGATGGACGAATTGGTAGTTTTTTTGGAGAAGTTTCTACCATTGTTTTATTAACACTAACGGTTTCTTTAGTAGAAGCACTTATTATTTTACCAGCTCATATAGCACATTCTAAAGCTTTAGATAGAAAAAGAAAGGAAAACGGTGAATTAAAAAAGACAAATAAGCTTGATGCTTTTTTTAATGTAGTAAATGAAAAAGCAGATCAATTTTTATCAAAAATAAGGGATGATTTCTATCTTCCTATTTTAAAGTTCTCCTTAAAAAATAAAATTCTTGCCTTTGCCATACCTATTGGTATTTTTATTTTAAGTATTGCTTCTATACGAGGTGGAATTGTTAGAACTGCTTTCTTTCCTAGAATTGCAAGTGATCGTATTCAGGTTACCTTAAACATGCCACAGGGAACGAACGAAAAAGTAACCGATTCTATCATCTCTTTTATTGAAGAAAAAGTATGGATTGCAAATAAAGAGTATACCAAAAAACAAACAGGCGATGAAGATGTAGTACAAAATGTAATAAAAAGAGTGGGGCCTGGTAGTGCAAATGCTACACTTACGATTAATTTATTACCTGGAGAATCTCGTGATTTTTCTTCACCAGAAATTACTAATAACATACGAGATAAAGTAGGAAAAGTATATGGTGTAGAAAACTTAGTTTTTGGTTCTGGAGGGAATTTCGGAGGTAGTCCTGTAGCCGTTTCTTTATTAGGCAATAATATTAAAGAACTTAAAGCAGCTAAAAAGGAATTAAAATTAGAATTAGAAAATAATCCACAATTGAAGGATGTTTCTGATAATGATCCTGCAGGAATAAAAGAAATTCGAATACAATTAAAAGATAATGCATATACTTTAGGGTTAAATCTTCAATCTGTGATGTCTCAAATTAGATCTGGTTTCTTTGGTTTTCAAGCACAGCGTTTTCAAAGAGGACAAGATGAAATTAAAGTTTGGGTACGTTATAATAAAAAAGATCGATCATCTATTAAAAATCTAGATGATATGCGTATTCTAACCCCTATAGGAACTAGAATTCCTTTTTCTGAAATTGCGACGTATTATATTGAACGTGGAGACATTGCAATTAACCATTTAGAAGGGAAACGAGAAATTCAAATTACTGCCGACTTAAAAGCATTTAAAGGAAGTGCTGTAGATATTTTAGAGGATATAAAAACGCGTATTATGCCAGAGATCACCTCAAAATATCCTACTGTTACTCCTATTTATGAAGGTCAGAATAGAGAACGAAATAAAACAACTAATTCTGTAGGTACAGTTGGATGGGTAATTTTAGCACTTATTTATATTGTTATTGCTTTTACATTTCGCTCTTACAGTCAACCAATTCTATTAATCATTATGATTCCTTTTAGTTTTATTGGAGTCGTTTGGGGGCACTATTTTCATGATTTTGCCATTGGTATTTTATCTTTCTTAGGAATTATAGCCTTAATTGGTATTATGGTAAATGACGGATTGGTACTTATTGGTAAATTCAATAGTTATTTAAAAGAAGGAATGACCTATGACAATGCTTTAATAGAAGCTGGAAGATCTCGTTTTAGAGCTATTTTTCTAACTTCATTAACAACCGTTGCTGGTTTAGCTCCTTTACTTTTAGAAAAAAGTAGACAAGCACAATTTTTAATTCCTATGGCAATATCTATTGCTTATGGTATTGCAATTGCCACCGTTTTAACACTTATTATGTTACCAATGTTATTGTCTGTTTCTAACTCTATTAAAGTTAGTATAAAATGGTTAAAAACAGGTGATAAAATTTCAAAAGAAGAAGTAGAAAGAGCAATTATAGAATCTAAATTTGATCAGGAAGATGAACATTAAAAAAAACAGCCTTGTTTTAATCGTTTTACTATTTTCTTATTCGTTAATAGCACAAGAGGTTTTAACAAAAAAAGAAGCTATCGAAATTGCTTTAAAAAACAATTATGGCATTAAAATAGCGAATAACAATTTAAAAGTTTCAAATAATAATACCAGCATTTATAATACTGGTTTTTTACCAACTCTTTCTACGACTGCAGGAGCAAATTACAAAAATGAAAACCAAGAAATTACGAGGCAAGATGGAAATACAACGAATATTGAAGGAGCAGTAACTAAATCTTACAATGCTTCTGTAAGTTTAAATTATACCATTTTTGATGGTTTAGGTAGAAAGTACAATTATCAAAGACTAAAAGAAACCTATAATTTAACAAAATTAGAAGCTAGAGAAACTATAGAAAACACATATTTACAAATTTTTACATTGTATTTTCAAGTAGCTAGGTTAACTGAAAATAATCAGAACTTAGCAGAAGTATTGAAAATTTCTAAAGAGCGTGTAAAACGTTCAGAGTATCAATATGAATATGGTCAATCTTCTAAATTAGCTTTTCTTAATGCAAAAGTAGATATGAATAATGATAGTATTATTTATATAAACAACAAGCAACAATTACTAAATGCGAAACGAGATTTAAATATTGTTTTAGGTACCGATAAAGATGTAAGCTACGAAGTAGAAACCGCTATTTCTTTTCAAGAACTAAAGAATTTTGAAGATATCTATAGTAAAACCAAAGAAAATAATGTTTCTTTAAAACAACGTAAAAAGAATTTAGCAATCAATGATTTAAATATAAAATTTGCTAAATCTAATTATTTACCTACACTAGACTTAACAAGTTCTTACAATTGGAATCAAAGCGAGAATCCTCCTACTTCTTTTTTAGCAGGAATTAACTCCAATGGTTTAAATGCAGGACTTCGTTTATCTTGGAATGTATTTGATGGCGGAATTACTAAAACAAGGGTAACTAATGCAAAAATAACGCAAGAGAACCAACAAATTCTTTTAGAACAACAAGAAGAAACATTAAAGAATACATTAAAAAATAATTGGGGAAATTATCAAAATCAATTATTTGTTTTAAAAGTTCAAGAAGAAAATGTACTTACGAGTCAAAATAATTTTGACAGAACCCTTGAAAGTTTTAAACTAGGACAAGTTACTTCTATCGAATTTAGACAAGCTCAATTGAATCTTTTAAACACAAAGGCTTCTTTAAATAACGCTAAGTACAATGCTAAATTATCGGAGATACAACTACTACAATTGAGTGGAGAAATTTTGAATATGAATTTTTAAAATCATAAAAAAAGGGTGAATTTTAAAAATTTCACCCTTTTTAATTCTTATATTTTTTATCTATTGTTTTCTCCAAGTGATACTTCCAATAGTAAATTTTGTATTATTCTCTTCAAAGTTTATTTCTAAAACATCAGGAGTAGTTTCCCCTTCCTCTAATATCTCATATTTATTTCCTCCTTTATTAACCCAATCAGCTTTTGATACTGGATCAGAAGCACAATTACCGTCCTGATCTGGACCTCCGAATAACTGAACACTTGAAGTATTATCACTTTTAAATATTAAAGTTGATTGTATTGTACATTCATTCGTTTCATCAACAATGGTTCCATCAAAATCTTCTATTTGTTGTTTTTCCAATTTCCATGTTCCTATTATTGGGTCTAAATTTGTTTCATCATCATCTGAACAAGAAAAAAGACTCACTAAAATTACAGATAAAATTAAAATTTTTTTCATTTTGTTTTTGTTAAAATTAGTTGCGAATATATTAATTATAACTGAAACGCTCTAAGCAAAGAATAACGCTTCGAAATTATCTTTATAACTTTTACTTATTGGAATTTTAAATTTTGTATCTAAGATTACTTCTCTTTCTTTTTTAGAATAGGTTATAATTTTATTTAAATTCACAATCCAAGATCTATGTAACCTCACAAAATTGCTTTTATTA
>CALISK010000309.1 GCA_938041625.1 uncultured Tenacibaculum sp.
AACAATATTACATTGGTAGCAATGGCAATGTATATCCAAAATGATATGGATTTGCAAATGAGAATGCCAACAGGAATGACCAGAGAATTTTCAACATCTTCATCTGGTTTTGGAGATCTGAAAATAGGAGCGATCTATAAAATCTTAAATAAAAACAGACAGTCATTACATGGACAGTTAAATGTGTCAATTCCTACAGGAAAAATAGATGCAGAAGATAGTACCCCAATGTCGTCGCCTAATAAAATACTATTACCCTACCCAATGCAAATTGGAAGTGGAACTTTTGATACCGATGTATCAGTAACCTATTTAGGTCAAAATGATTTTGTTTCATGGGGAAGTCAATTAAAAACTACGATTCGTTTTGGAGAAAATGCAGATGATTATTCTTTAGGAAATCGTTATGGATTAAATTCTTGGTTTGCTATAAAAACAACCAGTTGGTTAAGTTTTTCAGGTCGTATGGAAGGGTTAATTGTTGATAAGATAAGCGGTGAAAATTTAAAATTAAATCCAATGATGGTTACCACGGCAGATACTCAAAATTCTGGAGGTAATTATGTAAATAGTGCTGTTGGTTTTAATATGTATGTACCAAAAGGAAGTTTTAGAAACATTCGTTTAGGTTTTGAATACGCATATCCAATTTTCCAAGATTTAAATGGAATTCAATTAAAACAAGAAGAAACAATAACTATAGGTTTACAATATTCATTGTAAAAAAATAACCAGATGAAAAAACATATAATAATAATCCTATTTTTAGGGTTTATATTACCTTATAATAAAATAATAGCACAGACTATATTTAAAGGAAAGGTAGTCGATCAAAATCAAAAAGCAATTGTTGGAGCTACTATAATGGCTTCTAAGAAGAAAGGAACTGCAACAGATATTGAAGGAGAATTTTCAATAAAGTTAAAAGATAGTAATGTTCGTATTTCAGCAATTGGGTTTCAAACAAAAAAAATAAACCTTACCAATAAATTTAATACAATTGTTTTACAAGAAAATATAGAAAATCTTGAAGAAGTAGTTGTTTCAGCAAGTAGAGAAGTGCAACAACGAAAAGAGGTTCCTGCAGCAATTGGGGTGTTAACAGCAAATCAAATTAAAGAAACAAAAGCTTTAGGAATAGAACAATTAGTAAATCAGGTTCCAGGAGTATTCATGAGCTCATCAAAAGCTTCAAGTAATGAACAACATTTTATGGCTGTTCGTTCTCCAATATCAACAAAATCACTTTTTTTATACGTAGAAGATGGTTTACCTATACGACCTGTAGCTGTGTTTAACCACAATGCATTATTGGAAATGAATAACACAACATTTAGAAAAGTAGAAGTGTTAAAAGGACCAGCCTCTAGTATTTATGGAAGCGAAGCAATTGGGGGAAGTTTTAATTTTATAACTAAAAACCCAAAGAAAGATTTTGGAGGAAGCTTAGGTTTTCAAATAAATGATTTAGGAATTTCTAGGTTTGAAGCAGAAGCATCTACTACCGCAAATGAAAAGTATGGCTTTTATGTTGGAGGGCATTATATTCAAAGAAATAACGGACCTGTAGAACATTCAGATTATGAAAAATTTGCAATTACATTTAAAAATGTAAATGATTTTTCAGAAACATTACAATGGACGAATAGTGTAAGTTTTATTGACTATAGATCAGATATGTCGGGGTCTATTTCTGAAGAAAATTATCAAAAAGGAAATTACCAAAGCGATCAAACATTTACAGAAAGAGAAGCAAAGGCACTACGTTTTCGATCTACTTTAGTTAAAAGTTGGAATGATAATAATAAGACATCAATTAACTTTATGTACAGAAACAACGAAATGAATCAAATACCTTCTTATAGAGTTCGTCAAAATAGAACTATGGGGGCATTAACTGGTACAGGAAGTGGAGAAATAAATTCGAACAAGTTTAGAAGCTATGTGGGGTTAATTCAACATAAATTAGACTTTGATTTTGCAGATGCATCATTAGTTATTGGAGCTACAGCAGATTTTTCACCACAAGATTATGTTGCAGAAACAATAGATGTAGTAGTAGACATTCCTACTAGAAAAAATACAGGATTTGTTATAAACACAGGAGATTATATTTTAAATTATCAAGCAGATATTTTTAATTATGCTGCATATGCTCAATTTGAGGTTTCTCCATTTAAAAATTTAAAATTAACAGGAGCTTTACGTTTTGATGAGTTTGATTACGATTATGATAACTTAATAGAAACAATTTCTGGAGTACAAGATACTGAAGTAACCTATGATAGTTTTGCACCTAAATTTGGAATAAACTATAATATTAATAAGTTAGGTTTTTACGGTAATTATTCGAAAGGATTTACACCTCCTCAAACATCCACATTATTTAGGAATAGTAAAAATAGTAGTACAGGAAGTACTGTTTTTAATTTAAATCCTGCAAAATTTGACAACTATGAAATAGGTACTTATTTTACCATTCCAAATACCTTTAAAATTGATGTAGCAGCATACAGATTAAAAGGGGTAGATCGTTTAATTTCTATTAGAGATGCAGCAGGAGATTTTCAACAAATGAATGCAGGTGAAACTAGGTCTGAAGGTGTAGAATTAGGTTTGAAATATTATGTGTTAAAAAATTTTTCCTTTTCATATAGCGGTAGTTACGCAACTCATAAATACATTTCTTTTTTTGATAATAATATCGATTATTCAAATACTGATATGCAAACAGCTCCTAATTATTTAGCAATGGCTTCTATAAACTATAAACCGCTAAGTAATTTATCTCTAACCATAGAGCACGAACAAGTTGGGGAATATAATACGAGTTTTGAAGGGCAAGCTATTGTAGGCGAAGATGCTACAGGGAACGATGTATTAGGAACAACTACTTACAAAGGACATCATGTTTTTAATTTTCGAGCAAATTACGAGTATAACAATTTTGAAATTTGGGGGCAGGTTTTAAATATTTTTGATGAATTGTATGCTGTTAGAGCCAGTTACAATAGATTTAGAGAAGAGAACAGTTATTCTATAGGTAATCCTAGCGCTATTCATTTTGGTGTTAAGTATAATTTTTAATAATATTCATTAATATATCAAGGGGGTTAAGCCCCTTGTTTCTTTTTTATGAAAAATAGAAAATTAAATCAGTGGTTTTGGAAATGGCACTTTATAGCAGGTATTATATCGTTACCTTTTGTTTCGGTATTAGCTATTACAGGAGCTATTTACTTATTTAAACCAGATGTTGAAAAGCAAGTAATTTCTAAGGTTCAAGTAATTTCTAATTTGGAAGGGAATACAGATAAGAAAAACTATCAAGAACAATGGAACATCGCTAAAAATTATTCAAAGAGAAAACTAAATAGCGTTGTAATCTCTGAAGAACTATTAAGCACAGAGTTTATTTCTGGGAGATTTGGAGGGAAGCAATCTGTTTATGTAAATCCGTATTCAGGTAAAGTTTCAGGAACATTTAAGGCGAAAGATACTTGGATGTATACTGTTAGAAAACTACACGGAGAATTGTTAGGAGGCAATATAGGAACAAAAGTAATTGAGTTAATTGCCAGTTGGATGGTTGTCCTTATTTTAACAGGTTTATATATATGGTTTCCTTTTGTTAAAGGAATTAAAGGTGTTTTTATAATTCGATTAAGAGAAGGAAAGAAAACATTGTTTAGAGATATACACGCTGTTACTGGATTTTGGATTTCTATCTTATTGTTAATTGTTTTAGCTGGAGGTTTTCCATGGACTGATGTTTTTGGAAGTAATTTTAAATGGGTACAAGAAGTTACCAATACAGGATATCCAAAAACATGGAATGGTAATGGTTTGTCATCAACAATAACAGAAAAAAAGTTAACACTTGATGAGATTGTTAGAATAGCTAATAAGCAAAAATTAGAAGGAGTAATAACTATTGGTTTACCTGTGTCACTGAAGAGTACTTTTTCTGTGTCTAATAAAACATTTCCACTTTCAAATCAGAAAAAAATACATTTCGATCAATATTCGGGTGCCTTAATTAAAACTCATAACTGGAGTGATGTTGGTATTTTAATGAGAGGTAGAATGTGGGTAATGGCTTTTCATCAAGGAGAATTCGGCGGATGGAATTGGTATTTAATGTTTTTTATAGCAATAGTATTAACGTTTATGAGTATTGCAGCTATTCTTTCTTACGCTTTAAGAAAGCAAAGAGGGAAATTAGGAGTGCCAAAAGCACCTAAAAACTTTAAAATAGGACTAGGAGTTATTATCATGTTAATATTATTATCTATAATATTTCCTCTTTTTGGAATTTCAGTAATTTTAATCAGTGTCTTTGAAAAAGTTAAAACGTGGAAAGAAAAAGAAATAAATTCTTGAAAATAAAGTTGTGTTAGCATACAAGATGTTTTTTTAAAGAAAAAGAAAAAACGTTTTGTATAAATTAACATTTCTTTAAGTAAGGATATTTACTTTTGGAGACCAAGTACTCGAATTATATAATTTAAAAAAACAATCAATCATGAAAAAATCGATTTTATCAATAGTTGTATTTGCTTTTGCATTAGTGTTTTCAACAGATGCATTTGCTCAAAAATTTCCAGGATTAAATAAAAGTCCAATGGATGCAGCTGCTTATCCAGATGATTATAAAATTGCTGATAAATTAGTTAAAATAATATATAGTCGCCCTCAATTAAAAGGGAGAGCTTTATCTAAATTAGCACCAAATGGAAAGGTTTGGAGAACTGGAGCAAACGAAGCACCAGAAATTACTTTTTACAAAGACGTTATGTTTGGAAGTAAAAGTGTAAAGGCAGGAACTTATACATTATTTACAATTCCTGGAGATAATGAATGGACTGTGATTTTAAGTACTGCTAAAAATGTATGGGGAGCTTATTTTTATAACAAAAGTGAAGATGTTGTAAGAGTAACAGGAAAAGTAACGAAAGGAAGTA
>CALISK010000310.1 GCA_938041625.1 uncultured Tenacibaculum sp.
TTTAGGTAATGAAATTTCAACAGAACAAGGTTATAAAGCAATGGAATTGTGCGCTTTGAACGTTTTAACACAAGTAGAAGAAAAAATAGGATTTGATAAAGTTATAGGTTTAAATCATATTGATGCTTATTTTCAAGCTGAATCAAATTAGGATGAGTCACCAATTATAGTAAATGGAGCATCGGACTTATTTATTAAAATTTTAGAAGAAAAAGGAAAACATTCAAGAGCTATTTTTGGAGTTGAAAAGCTACCAAGAAATTTTAGTGTTGGATTAACTGTTACATTTACTATTAAATAATAATAATGAGATAAAAATCACTTCTAAAACTGATGTTAAAAAACTAAGTAAGTCATATATTTTTTAAAACATTATAACTTCCATTCGAATATATCATAGGGTAAATGAATCAATTTAGTTCCTCCTATTGCTTTTATTTCAACCTTATCTTCAAATGCATGAATAAGTAAGTCTTCTTTATCTATTTTACCTATAACACCTTTATCTTCATATAAAACGGATACTTGAAATCCGAAATGAAGAAGTACTCCTGGCTTAATATTTTGAGTCTTATTTAAATATTTATAAATCTTTTTAGGCCCACAATATGGAATTTCATATCCCAATCTTCTCATACCATAAATGGCTAACTCTGCACAATCTGTACCTATACATAAATCTGTTTGATGTCCATAGTCTGAAATCGTTTTAGGCGGTATTATAAATGGTAGATTCAGTAATTCAGTTAAAACACCAGTATAAGAATTATTTTCTCTTACTATTATTTGAACAATGTTATTATGTTCAAAATGTATCGGATTTATTGATTTTAATGAAGTTATAGAGGTTCTAAACCTTCCATAATAGTAGGTTCCAGGAGATAAATTAGAAAGGGTTATAATTTTATTATGCTCATTTTTTTCTACTTCATTTACGTTATAGTAAATCTCTTTTATTGTATGTATCCCTTCTGATAAATTATCATATTCTTTTAATACTGGCTTAATTTCAACCCATTTTCCAGTATTTTCTGTTGTTAATGTTACTTTCTCTTCTTTAGTAATCTTTATTGTTGATTCATAAATAGCTGACGAATTATTAACACTAATTAATATTTTAGAGTCTATTGGTTTTATACTAAAAAGTAGCAGTGTTATGTAAAAAACTAATTTCATTTATACCCTAAAAGAAATAGTTCAGAAATACAAGTATCATTATACGTCGTTCCTCTATAAACTTCTAAAATGGTAATGGTTATTTTTTTTACCTTTAAAAGAAAACCTCCATAATCTTCTACCGTTTCATTTAAATGATAAAAATTATTGAGATTGATTTCTTTAAATTTCTTATCCTTAAATATTATTTCCTTACTTTGTTTTATAATTTTGGAAGCATCTTCGTAATCTATCATTTCTGTATCTACTTTTATTTTTTTTAAACGATTATTTTTCTTAAAAACTTCCGCGTTTTTAGAATATCCGTTTATTAAACAAATAGCTGCTACTTTATAATTATCTAATTCTATTTCGATCTTTTCTCCTATTCCTGGTCCTCTTTTACCTTCTACCCAAGCAGTATTAAAATTAATGTCAAATAGATTTTCTTTTTCATAATCTCCTCTCAGTTTAGAAGAAACTTTCACTTTTTTTATATGCTTTTCAGATATTCTATGCTTTAAAACACGTTTAGAAAAATTTTTAGATTTATTTTCATAGGAAATATACAAAGGAAGCGCATTTTTTAAATCAAAATTATTTTCA
Organism: uncultured Tenacibaculum sp.; assembly: GCA_938041625.1. GTDB lineage: Bacteria > Bacteroidota > Bacteroidia > Flavobacteriales > Flavobacteriaceae > Polaribacter. The sequence continues at coordinate 1,762 of CALISK010000310.1, forward strand.
GTTAAATTATAAATTCCTTTATTCTTTGATAAAGAAACTCCTTTAATATTTACTTTTCCTCCATTAGCTATAATTTTAGAAGCATCTACTTCTATATTCATTGATTCTACTGAACCATTACCCCACTTATGTGCAGGAGTAAAATCATAAATGAATTTTCTTTCATCATAATTTTCAAAAAAACTTTTGCTTGTAGCCCAATCTATAAAACTATTCTTAACCTTATAACTAACTGTTAATTGTATTGTTTCTTCTTTTTCGATAGAGAATTCGACAACATACCATCTTCTTTTTACAGAAACCTCATTCTCTTTAAAATCTTTAACTTCTGATTTAAACTCTGAAAGATCTGTTTGACTTTTTAAAGGCAAGACATTTACATTCATGCTAAACTTAATATCAACTAAAAAATCTTCTTCTTCTTCTCCCCAGTCAGAGTTTGCCAATAATTCTACAGGAAAACCATATGTGATTCCTTTTTTATAGGAGCTTTTATTTTCAAGAATATAATTTACTGTTACTAAACTATAATCTCCATCTAATTTAATTTTAAGATTTTCCTTAATCAATTTAATACCTGCGTATTTCATTAAAACAATATCTCCTGTTTTATAAAATACAGATCCATCTATAGGGCCACCATTTGCAAAAGTTTTAAGAATGATACTTAAAAATAGTAACGTAAAAAGCTTTTTCATCATTTTTAAATAGTTGTTATAATTACAAACATAAAAAACTATAATTTATTCTTCCCTTCTACCGAAATTTCCGAGCCTTCTAATAACATAATTGAAGTTGGTATTACCTCTCTCAAAAATTCAAAATTGGTTCCGTAAGTTGCTTTAAAATCTATTTCAATGTTTGACTTGATTACTGGGTAATATTCCCATTTAGGATGTCTCACCTCATATTCAGTGGTTTTTGTATCTGTCTCTTTTGCATAGCCCCAATAATGTTCAGAAATAAATTCTATTACTGAGTTTTCTTCTATACTCGTAGGTTTGTTTTCTGCTTCTACTTCAATTAAGTTCCATTTTTTATTCTTTTTCCATTGATAACCAACTTTTAAATTTTCTTCTCCAATTTCCCAAGAGTGCTTCATTGGTAATGTTTCATAATTTTCATTGTAAATGGTATTGGCTATAAAAGTAATTGCTGGTTTTGGCACAATCTCTTTAATAAAAACAACTCCACGTTTTACTTCTCCATTTATAGTTCGCTTAACATAAAATCGAAGATTTACCTCTTCAAAGTTAATATGAAATGGTACTTTTAATCCTAATAATTTTGTGTTTTTAAACATAAAACCTACCACACTTGCATAGCATTTACCTTCAAAAAAATCGAGTTCTGTACCATAAGGGACATACGGTTTTAATACCTCCGGATTTATCTCATAGTTTACCATGATTAATTTTCTCCATGCTGCTTTTAAAAAACTCATATTTCTTTTTTATTTATTTTACATGTTATATTCTCTGAATCTTCAGAAAAGCCTAATGCATCTACAATTGCTTGTAAAATGAAACTAATTACAGGTAATCGCATAAACCAACCTATACTTGCACATCCTAAATGAATATGCTCTAATGCATGTGCTATAGCCTTTACACTTTTATACTCTTTTCCTGAAGTATGTATATAGGTTACTTGTGTTAATTCTTTTCCTGTATAATTCTCTGAATATTTTATATTTAAATTGATGCTTTCTTGTTTTTCAAACCACTCTTTAATTCCTTCACACTGGTTACAATCTTTTTTAAAATAGATAATTCCTTCTGGAAACGTTTTAGGTTTCCATTGAAAATACCAACTAGGTACATTTTTTTTATAGGCACTCCACTTACTTCCAAAACGTTCCTTCATATCTTCATATTCTTGTCCGTTAGAAACACCTATTGTGTAAGCAATAGATATTAAAATTCCTGATAGCAATAAATAAGATTCATGGTATATAGAAAGCGGAATAAACAATATTGTAAACGACCATTGAATCGGATTTTTTATATACGCATACACTCCTGTTGTTACCAATCGTTTTGTTTTATCGTACGGAAAAGGGGTGCCATTTCCTTTCTCTACCAAATCGATGACTCCAATAAATGAAGGAAAAGCTATAATACATATAATTTGAAACCATAACATTGAAAAACTACTAAATTCAAAAGTACCTTTTTCATATATTTTTATACTAAAAGGAACTACAATGGTTAAAAATAATGACATTGTTACTACTTGTAACAAAGCTCTTATAGCCAATTGTTTTTTTTCATAACTAAATTTCCCCCATAGATAACTAGGTAAAAAAACAAGTAGAATTAATAGAAACTCTCCTATCACCCAATTTGAATTCAATTTTAATATTTCAACCTTTTCTAAATATGGCATTGCTAATAAATCAATCCAAAGTAACGACGCTAATAATATTAATAGATGTTTTCCTTTAAAAATGTAAAAAGGAAGCAACCAAAAAAACAACCAAATAAAGAGCACATCATATGGCATTTTTATACTATTTATTTCTTTAAAGTGCCATAAACCAAGTTTTACACAGTAGTAGTTACCTATTGGTAGTGAAAACAACATCCAAATAAAACTATAAAACAACCCCCAATTCAATTTCTTAGATTGTTTTTCTTTTAGAAAAAAAGCTGTGAGTAACACAAATATAATTGCAACTAAAACAGTTCGTATTTGAGGTATTGTAATCATTTATTTTACAGTAAAATAAGATTGTATTAAATGTTCATTCATTAAATTAACAGCATATTTTTCAAAAGCTTCAAAATACCAAGAAGGTCCTAAATCACAAACAAAATCTGTTGTCCAAACTACTTCTTTTATTCCTGCTCTTTCTCTTACTTCAACTTTAATTTCTTTATAGGTTAACCAATGATTTATATGCGTATTATCACTTTTAATTTTAAAATAGATCGTGTTTTCTGTTCGTTCTTTTATCTCTAAAACTAA
>CALISK010000311.1 GCA_938041625.1 uncultured Tenacibaculum sp.
TGAAATTTCTTTTAAATTTTACAAACTCTATTTTTTCTTTTTGTAATTGATTCAATTCACTAACCAAAGGCTTAAGGAATGTCCAAGCAACATAAGTGCCTACAAAGCTAGTGATAGTTATAAGTATGTTGTTAATATTTATATTAATAAGATTCTCAAACCCTTGAAAATTAAAAAAAAGAGTTCCTGCTTGTAGCCATAAAATACCAACGATAGATAAACATAGCATACACCATGTTTTTACAATTTTAGCTTGGTAATATACAGAGTATAACGTGATAGGTAATGCTATAAGACTGATTACAAGTAAGGGGTTGATTGTATTAAGAAAAAAAGAGGCAACTACTAATGAAGAGAAGTAAATAATACTAAGGTCGCTTAATTTGTGACCTTTTATAATTTCTGCTCCTTTAGAGCTTAAAACTGCGTCGCAATCCTTTTTGTCATTATTTCCAGAGCAAAAAGCATTTCCTATAGCAGTACTTTGTCCTAGTTCTTGTTTTAATATAGCATAACTAGCGATTCCTCCTAAAACAGATAATGCTATATAGATATAATTAACCAATACCGTGTTTTTGGTGATAAAAAGAGTTAAAGTAAGTGCAGTAAAAAGTGCTAAAAAAACGGTGTTTTTTAAATTGCTATTTGTTGTAACGGTTTCCTGATCCGTTTTTTCTACCGCAACAATGATTCCTGTAAATCGTGTTAAAAATTCACTCTCAGATAATTTTTTCTCTTTTTCTTCTCCAGATAATAGTTTATAGAAAGGTTTGTTGCTTACTTTACTAACCGTAACTAAATCGTTTCCATTATCTGTGGTTATTTGTGCAATAAAACTATCTGGTAATTGTTGAAGTGTTTCTTTATCAGTAGGCACTTCAGCAGCAATGTTTTCTATGTTAAAATGATCTAAAACCCCTGTTATTGCATGTAAACTAGGGTAAGAGGGGTGACTTTGAATTTGGAAATCTAATTCCTTTTTGTCGTATATAATCTTATTTCTCGATAGTAACTTTTGTACTATCAATGCTAGCGAGTTTTTCATTGTAAGAGGTTATTTGGTCTGATAAATATAATAAAATATAGATTGATTTCCTTTTATGTTTAATTAAGTTGTATTTTTTTTAACAGTTTTTGAGTTTATTTAATATTCATTAATGTTAGGATTGTTATTGTAAATAATTAACAATTATAGGTAAATATTGGTTGAAGATCAATGGTGGTTACATAAGAGTATGCTCTTATTATATAAGTGTTGGGTGTTTTTCTGAAAAGTGATGTAGAAAATGTTTGTCTAGTTTATAAAAACAACAAAAAACTCCGTTATTATATAAATAACGGAGTTTACAAATGTGGTCCCACGAGGACTCGAACCTCGGACCACCTGATTATGAGTCAGGTGCTCTAACCAACTGAGCTATAGGACCAATAATTTGGACTGCAAAAATAGAAACTTTTTTGAAACTACAATAACTTTTTTTGATTTTTTTTAAACTTTTCTAAACATTAAGTTTTCTCCAAATTCTTGAAGGCTTTTTTTGGCGTTTTCAGAAATATTTAAAACAGTTAAAAACTCGAAAGACTTCTCAGTATAATGCTTAATTAAATCTTGAGTTAGTTTAGGAATATCGTTCTGTTTAAAGATACTTGTTACTTCAGTTATTTTTGCTGAATTGTCTTTTAGTTTTTTGCTGTAAAAGAATACTAATTTTTCCTGATCTTCTTTTTTTGCAACTTCTAAGGCTTTAAGATATAGGTACGTTTTTTTGTTTTCTATAATATCTCCCCCTATTTGTTTTCCAAAAGTTTCAGGATTACCAAATGTATCTAAATAATCATCTTGTAATTGAAAAGCAATACCTAGATTTAATCCGAAATCATATAAATAATTGGCTTGTTCTTCTTCTGCCTCAGCAACAATAGCACCCATTTTTAGAGCAGCACCAACAAGAACAGAAGTTTTTAAAGAGATCATTTTTATATATTCATTAATAGAAACATTATTCCTAGTTTCAAAATCTACATCTAATTGTTGTCCGTCACAAACTTCAAGAGCTGTTTTACTAAATAATTTTGCTAGTTTTTGAAAAACAACAGGTTCATAGTTCTCGAAATATTGATACGCCAAGATTAGCATAGCATCTCCAGATAAAATTCCTGTGTTAGTATCCCATTTTTCATGCACTGTTTTTTGTCCTCTTCGTAATGGAGCTTCATCCATTATATCATCATGAACTAAAGTGAAATTATGAAAAGTTTCTACAGCAATGGCTGCGGGTAATGCTTTTATATACTCTTGTGAAAAAATATCACAAGCAATAAGAGTTAAGATAGGTCGTAGCCTTTTTCCTCCTAATTGTAAAATGTAATCAACGGGAGCATATAGATTAAAAGGTTCTCTATTAAAGTCTTGTTCCTGTAAATAGGTTAAAAACGATTCTTGATATTTAGATAAATCCAAAATTAAAATTTTCGGGTAAAAATAAATCAATTAAAGTTAAAAATATACTGAATGTTAAAAAATGATTAAAACTTAGGAAACTTTTTTTGTTTCTGAAGTTTCCGTTTGTATATTTGCAGAGAATTATGATAGAAAAAATTATAACAAAATCAGGAGAGCTGTTTTTAAATCTTGGATTTAAAAGTGTTACAATGGATGATATCGCAAGGGAATTAGCGATCTCAAAAAAGACACTTTACAAGTATTTTTCAAATAAAGCAATGTTAGTTGATGCTTCAACAGAGACAATTCAAGAATCTATAGATGCCACCATAAAACTTATTAAGAGTAATGGTTACAATGCAATAGAAGAAGAGTTTGCTATTAAAGCGATTTTTAAAGAAATGTTTAAAAATGCAAAAGATTCTCCAATGTATCAATTGAAAAAATACTACCCAGAGATTTATACAAAGTTGATGCAACGTGAAGTGTGTATGTTTAGAGATTGTAATAAAGATAACGTTGAAAAAGGAATAGCAGAAGGACTGTATAGAGATGATTTAGAAATTAGCCTGATAGGAAATTTTTATTTTACGCTAGTGTTTGGTGTGTATGATACCGATTTATACACGAGAGATATGCAAGAATTAGTAAAAATAGAATATAAAGTTTTAGAATACCATATTAGAGCTATTGCTACTAAAAAGGGATTAGAAGAGTTAGAAAAACAATTGAAAATAAATAACCAAAATTTAAACTAATGAAGAAATACATATTTAGTGTATTTGTATTTTTTTTCTTGAACTATATACAAGCTCAAGAAAAAGTAATACGCTTATCAATGCAAGAAGCAATTGATTATGCGATTAAAAATAATTATGATAATAAAGTGGCTAGTAAGAATATTAAAGCTGCTGAGGAAAAAAAATGGGAAACAACAACAATTGGATTACCGCAAATTACAGGAAGTGTTGATTATCAAAGATGGATTAAACAGCAGGTACAACTAGCAGATTTTAATAATGATGGTATTGATGAAGAATTAATATTCGGAAAGAAGCAAACTATTAATGCAGGAGTTACATTAACACAACTTATTTTTGATGGAACTTATTTAGTTGGTTTGCAGTCTGCAAAAACATATCTTAAAATATCTGAACAGGCAAAAGAAAAAACAGAATTAGCTACCAGAGAAGCAATTGTAAATGCATATGGTAATGTTTTAGTTGCAGAAAAATCTTTAGAAATATTAAATAGTAATAAAAAAATACTCTCTAAGAATTTAAAAGAAACTCAAAAAATTTATGAAAATGGATTAATAGAATTAGAGAATGTTGAACAATTACAAATTACTTTAGGAAATTTAGAAAACAACATTAGAAATACACAAAGACTTCAAAATATTGCGTATCAAATGTTAAATATAGCGATGGGTGATTCTATTCAGAAGAAACTAGAGCTTACTGATACTTTAGAAAGTTTAGCTTTAAAGCATACTTCTCTAGATCTTTTAAGTAAACAATTTAATATAGATGGTCATATAGATTATAAAATAGCGGCAAATAATAGGGAAGCAAATAGATTATTATTAAAACTAGAAAAGAATAGGCAATTACCAACATTATCTGCTTTTATGAATTATCAATATTCTAGTTTTTCTGATGATTTTTCTTTTTTTAATAGTGAACAAAAGTGGTTCGGATCTTCTCTTTTAGGAGTGAGTTTAGATGTTCCAATTTTTGGATCTTTTAGAGCTAGATCTAGAATTAGACAAGCAAGAATAGAATTAGAAAATTCAGATATTAGATTAGAGGAAGTAAAGCAAAAATTAAATCTTCAAGCAGAAACAGCGAAAAGCGAATATCAATTAAGTATAGAGAATTACGAGACTGCAAAAAAGAATTTATTATTAGCAGAACGTATAGAGAAAAAACAACAGATAAAATTTTTTGAAGGACTTTCTTCTAGCTTTGATTTATCACAAGCACAAAACCAATTATATACACAACAAAATAGTTACGTGCAATCTATGTTAAGCGTAATTGCAAGAAAAGCAAAATTAGAAACAGCATTAAACTTACCAATTAATAACTAACTCGATGAGAAAGATATTTATAATTACAGTAACATCAATTTTTTTAGCTTCATGTGGAGGTGGTGAAAAACAAACTGTCGAACAAGTTTTAGAATCAAATAATTTAGAATTATTAAGATCTAAAAAGAATGAATTGAGTAATGAAAATCAAGAGATCATTAAACAAATAAAGTTATTAGATACAGAAATAGCAAAATTAGATACTAATAAAAAAATACCTTTAATTACTACGTTAACGATCGAAAATAAAGAGTTTATACATTATTTAGAGTTACAAGGAAATGTACAAACTAAAAAGAATGTTTTAGTGTATCCTGAAGTTCCAGGGCAATTAGTTAATGTGTATGTTAAAGAAGGACAAAAAGTAGCTAAAGGACAGGCGTTAGGTAGAATAGATGATGGAGGAATGTCTAATCAATTAGCTCAATTAGAAGCAAATGCTGAGTTAGCAAAAACAACATATGAACGTCAAAAAAGATTATGGGATCAGAAAATAGGTTCAGAAATTCAATATTTACAAACAAAAACAAATTACGAAGCGCAAACATTTGCAGTAAGTAATTTACGTAAAAGTATAGGTAAATATACTGTAAGAGCACCTTTTTCTGGAATTATCGATGATGTAATTAAAGAACAAGGTACGGTGGTTTCACCAGGACCTGGAGCAGAAATTTTTAGAATAGTAAACTTAGGTAATATGTATATTGAAACTGATGTTCCTGAAAGCTTTATAAGTTCTGTGAAAAAAGGAAAAAAGGTAGAGGTAGATTTTCCTATTTTAGGAAAAGAATTACAATCTGAAGTTCGTCAAGCAGGTAATTTTATAAATCCAGCCAATAGAACTTTTAAAGTCGAAATTGGGGTGCCAAATAAAGACGGAAACATTAAGCCAAACTTAACAGCAAAGTTGAAAATTAACGATTACACAAACCCTAGTGCAATTTTAATTCCGCAAAGTATTATTTCAGAAAACTCAAAAGGAGAGCAATATGTTTACGTAGTTGAAAACGTAAATAAAAATAAAGGATTTGCTAAGCAAGCGATTATAAAAACAGGAAAAACTCAAGATGATAAGATTGAAGTTTTAGATGGTTTAAAAAAAGGAATGCTTGTTATTAATGAGGGTGCAAGAAGTGTAAAGGATAAGCAAGAGGTTAAGCTTTTACAATTAGCTACTAAATAAATAAAAATATTCTGATGACAGAACAACAAAAAAAGGTAGATAAAGAGTTTGGTTTATCTTCTTGGGCAATAAATAATAAAACGACCATATATGTTTTAATGGTTTTGATATTGTTTTTGGGTGTTTCGGCTTTTTTAAATATGCCAAGAGAAAATTTCCCGGAAATTAAAGAAACTAAAATATATGTAAATTCAATTTTTCCTGGAAATACAGCTGAAGATATTGAAAAACTAATTACAGATCCGTTAGAAGAAAAACTAAAGACGGTAAGTAAAATGAGGAAAATTACTTCAACATCTCAAGAAAACGTTTCTATGGTTGTTGTTGAATTTGAAGAAGGAATAACTGTAGAAGAGGCTAAACAGAAGGTTAAGGATAAAATAGATGAAGAAGTATCTGGTGAAGACTGGCCAACATTTAATGGGGCAAAAGTAGAACCTAATGTTTTTGAGTTAAATATTTCTGAAGAAACTCCTATTTTAAACATTAATATTTCTGGAGATTATACAGTAGAGCAGTTAAAAGAGTATGCAGAATATCTTCAAGATGAAATAGAGGATTTAAAAGAGATAAAGAAAGCAGATATTCGTGGAGCTGAAAATAAAGAAGTAGAAGTAGCTGTAGATGTTTATAAAATGATGGCAGCAAAAGTAAGTTTCCAAGATATTTTACAAGCTATTGGAGGAGGGAATGCAACAGTATCTGCTGGTAATATTGTGTCAAGTGGTCAACGTCGTACTATTAGAGTTCTTGGAGAAATAGAAAAAACTACAGAGTTAGAAAGTTTTGTAGTGAAATCTGAAAGAGGAAACTCAATTTATTTAAAAGATATTGCTGCTGTTTCTTTTAAAGATAAAGATAAAACAACCTATGCTCGTGAAAACGGTGAGGCTGTTGTAATGCTAGATGTTAAGAAGAGATCTGGTGAAAATATGGTAAAGGCAACTGAGGAAATAAGAAAATTAGTAAAAGAAGCTCAGAAGGATGTTTTACCCTCTAACTTAAGAGTAACTTTAGCAAATGATCAATCTTCAAAAACAATTGGGCAGGTAGATGATTTAGTTAACAATATCATTTTTGGGGTTATTTTAGTAGTAACTGTTTTAATGTTTTTCTTAGGATTAAGAAATGCTTTGTTTGTAGGATTTGCAATTCCTATGTCAATGTTTATGTCATTAATGATTTTAAGTTTAATGGGATACACAATGAATACCATGATTTTATTTGGTTTAATTATGGGGCTAGGAATGCTGGTGGATAATGGTATTGTGGTAGTAGAAAACGTATATCGTTTAATGGATGAAGAAGGTATGAGTAGGCTAGAAGCAGCAAAGAATGGTATTGGTGAAATTGCATTTCCTATTATTATTTCTACAGCAACAACAGTAGCAGCATTCGTTCCTTTGGGTATGTGGCCAGGAGTAATGGGGCAATTTATGATTTACTTTCCAATAACATTATCTGTTGTTTTAGGGTCTTCATTATTTGTTGCTATCTTTTTTAATTCTGTATTAGTATCTCAATTCATGAATAC
>CALISK010000312.1 GCA_938041625.1 uncultured Tenacibaculum sp.
GGCTACTGGTATTAATCCTAAAACTGGATTAGTTGAAATCGTCGAGATTCCTTCTCATCCATGGTTTGTTGGTGTTCAATACCATCCTGAATATAAAAGTACTGTTTTAAATCCGCATCCTTTATTTTTAAGTTTTATTGAGGCTGCTATTAAACAATCAAAAAAATAATATAAGATTATTAAAAATATTTAAAAAGGAACAATTGTAGTAATTGTTCCTTTTTTTTATTTTTAAAACTGTAATTTTAAGCAAACATGAAATGTAATTTAATAACCAGTAAAACAAATTGACAACTTTACAAAAACATATTTCACTGTATTTTGGAATAACAAACGAAAACATTGAAAAAGTTTCTTCACTATTTATTGAATCTGAACTTAAAAAAGGAGATTATTTTATTAAACCTGGTCAGTATTGTGAAAAATTGAGTTTCATACAAAATGGTATTATTCGTGTATTTGCTGAAGTAAATAACAAGGAAATTACACAATGGATTTCTATGGAAGGATCTTTTGTTACTGATCTGTACAGCTTCATTTTTAAACAAAGAGCTCGATGGAGTATGCAAGCTTTAACTAATTGTAAATTATACACTATTCCTAAAGAAAATTATAATGAGCTCAACAAAATCATTCCTAATTGGAGCGATTTAGAGAAAAAATTTATCACAAATTGCTTTACTACATTAGAAGATAGAGTTTTCGATCATTTATCATTAAACTCTGAAGAGCGATACAATAAACTGTTTAATAGTAGTAAAGATCTTTTTAATAAAGTTCCTTTACAGTTTTTAGCTTCTATGCTAGGAATGTCTCCTGAAACATTGAGCAGAATACGTAAAAAGAATATTTCTTGATATATATCAAGAGGAACTTTTTAAATACACTCGAGCTTTGCATTCTAAATTTTAAATAATGACAAAGCAAATACATACAACAATTAAAATAAATGCAACTCCAGAAAAAGTTTGGGAAGTTTTAACAGGTTTTGATAAATACCATGAATGGAATTCTTTTATTAAAACAATAAACGGCACTGTAAAAGAAAAGAATAAAATAATCGTAAAACTTCAAGGTATGACTTTTAAACCAATAGTTTTAACGTTTAAAGAAAATAAAGAATTTAAATGGCAAGGAAGTTTACTTTTTAAGGGATTGTTTGATGGTGCTCATAAATTTTACTTAACAGATAACGGAGACGGAACTACTTATTTTGAGCATAGTGAAGCTTTTAGTGGAGTTTTAGTTCCTTTATTTTCTAAAATGCTAGAAAATACAAAACTTGGTTTTGAAACTATGAATAAAGAATTAAAATGTTATGTAGAAAATCATTAAGAATCCTACATTTAAAGTTAAACCAACTAATATTAGTAGAATTGTTACATAGTTTAATATGAGTAAACATATTATCAGAAGAATTGAAAAGACATCATTTTAAACATTATAACAATAAAAAGGATGAGTACAACGACTCATCCTCTTATAATTATGTTGATCAATATTCTATATCTAAAAACCATCACCAGGTGCTTCAGGGGAAGCCGCTTGTGCTTTTTTAGGGTTTAAAATTAAATAGGTTCCTAAAGCCGTTAATGCAGTATATTTACCGTAATTTCCTGTTTTTTTTAAAGCCTCTTTACGGGTAACATTATTCTGTTCTTTATTGTTTGTTTTTTTCATTTTCTAAGAATTGTAATAGATTAGTCTAAAATTATTTTTTTTGTCTTTTTTCCCACTTTTGAGTTTAACTTAACCACATATACACCTGTTGACAATACTGGTAAATCTAAAGTAGTTGTAACTGAATTTGCAATATTTGCTTTTAATACTTCTTCACCTAATAACGAATAAACTGTGACTGTAGCATTATTATTTTCTAGACCTACAATTGTAATTTTATTTTTATCTGATTTATATATATCTATCTTTTTCGAGATATCATCATAGTTTTCAATATTTAAAGTTTTAGTTAAAACATGTATATAAAATCGTTCAGCTGTATTCAAATATTTCTCTGGTGTTACTTTATATTCTTTTTCAGATATGTTTGTAAAAGTATTATTTACGCTATCTTCTAAATACACACTAAATTCTTCTTTGAAGTTTAAAGTTTTAGCAGAAAAAATTAACTCACCTCCTGCTTTAGCATCTATACCTAAAGGAATCACCATAGTTTCTAAACTAGATATTGGTAATGCTTGAATAGCTAATTTTTTATTAAATGTATTATTCTCATCTTCAACTAGCTTTGTATATACTGCTAGATCGTTGTTTGCACCTTCAAACATACTTCCATCATAACCGTTATCAAATCCTACAGTTGTATTTTCAATGAAATATATTTTAGTTGATTTATCATTTACCAATAATTTTATATTAGCATGACTTTTCTTTCGGGCTGAAGAATTCGTAATTTTATGGCTTTGATTATTTGTTTCAAAAACTACATCCCATCACTTATAGCTGTTACAAAAAAACCTCTCGCAGGCTCTATTTTTATTGGATTAGCAAGTGTGTATGTCTCATACTCTGTACCATTCCATAACCAAATAGTTTTTTCATTAAGTAAAGAAGAATTCGTGTTTACAAAATTTTCTGAATTCATGTACGATGTAAAAGGGTTACCTAATAAATTAAAATTAGTCCTATCTCCTACAGAAATAGGCTTATGTACATTAGTTACATTAATATTTCCTATAAAATTAATGTCTATTAATGATGTTAGTTTAACAGCAAGACCTAAACCAGTTCTTCCAACTGAAGAACCATCACGAGGAGCATTATGAGCTTCATAATTCCATTCATTACTACCGTTGTTACTATAAATACCGATAGCAACATTTGTAGGAGTAATTGTACTTCTTTCAAAGGAGTTGTATTGAATAAGATTATCATAGGTTTGATTAGAAACAGGGGGTGTAATTAGATTCCAATTTGCTGTTAGCGTTTTGTTATATATAACAATTCCATTCACTCTTTCATTTCCTATTAAAGTAGCATTATTCTGTAGTGTAATAGAACTAACTGTTACTTCACTAGAAACGGTAGGATATTTAGTTAAACCAGAAGGTATTTCTACTCTATCTGTAGCTACAGGAACAATTCCTTTTTCCCAGTTTGTTGCTGTATGCCAATCGTTATTTGTTGTTCCTAACCATTTTAAGACCGGAGTACAATTAGAGCTAAAACTAGCAAAGCGATTTTTTGACCATCTACGTGGACCGGTAATTGCTTCATTTGGAGTAAATCCAGCATCTATCTGTATGCAAAATAAACCAGGGTTATCGGTAACAGAAAAATTCATAACATTATTATTATTCCCATTTGCTATATTTAAACTGGTTAATGAATTATTACCAGCCCATAATAATGTTATAGGATTATTTGAAAGATCTAAACTTGTTAATAAATTATTAGGACAAATTAATCCACGTAAAACAGTATTATTAAAAACATCTAAGCTAGTCAATAAATTATTTCCACAAGTTAAATCATCTAACTCTATATTCTTAGAAACATTTAAACTTGTTAATGAATTTTCACTACAATCTAATGTAATTAAATCAATATTCTTAGAAAGATCTATACTCTTTAATAAGTTATTCTGACAGAATAGCGTAAATAAATTAATATTTTTAGAAGTATCTAAACTGGTTAATAAGTTATTAGGACAATCTAAGTAATCTAAAGTAATATTCTTAGATACATCTAAACTAGTCAAAAAATTAGTATCACAGGCTAAACCTTTTAATACAATATTCTTAGAAACATCTAAACTAGTTAATGAGTTTCCAGAACAATCTAAGTACTCTAAAATTATATTTTTAGAAACATTTATGCTCGTTAATGAATTTTTATGACATTTTAACTTTTTTAAATTTGTAAAAGCCTCTATACCTGCTAAATCTGTAATAGATTTACTACTTACATCAATAGTTCCTGTAAATACTGCTACCTCTGCACAACTAATCTCAAGATTTCCATCAGTATTAATAAGGGATTGTTCTAATAAAGCTGCTTTAAAATTAGCATCAGGGATATTTACATTCCCTACACACTGACTACTAATAGGTTTAATAGCTAATATTATAACTATAAAAAAAAAAATTAAGTTTCATAATTCTATAGTTTTGGGATTATTTTATTTTTAAAGTTATTTTATATAAATTCAATGTTTTTTACTCAGGGTTTATCTTTTAGAATATAGCTCAACTATTTTCCTAGGATCATTTTTAAAACTCGGTAAATATATCTTAATTTATAGCACAAAAACGTCTTGGTATACTCGAGTATACCGCTATATTTAGTCTAACATATTTTTTAGTAAATCTGAAAAAACACCTTTAAATAAACCTATATATGATCAAACAACATATGAAAGATTTGTTCTTCTTACTCGAGATACTCTTAATTTAATAAATGGAAAATAAAAGTTGCTAATTACTATAGTTCTTTCTTTTAATTCTCATCAAGAATTAAAAAACAAGTTTTAAAAAATAACTCTAAGAAAGTTGTCTAAGGATTTCAATTATTAAAAAAAAAATGGATTAATTAATAGTAGGTTATTAATCTTTAAAATCTCTTTTATACACTAATAAAATTATTGAAATTTAAGTAATTGAAACGATGAAAGCTACAAAACAGTAGTTATAGAATAGCAATCAGATAACTTTTTTCTAAACTTATATAAATAGATTTATTTTAATTTTATATATAATAAATCTATTATATAGTATTACTCAAATTTTATCGATTTAGATGGATGAATTTTAGCAACCAGCATTGATGGTATTATTAACATTAATAAACATAGCAATAATGTACCAATATTTAACAATAGAAGCGGTAATATATTTATTTGAACTGGTACAGTAGACACATAATATGTTGCTGGATTTAATGTTATCACATTAAAATACCTTTGAATAAAAAGTATTCCTAAACCTATTATATTACCATAAAATAATCCTTTTAAAATTAAATAAGTAGCATTATACAAAAACACTTTTTGAATCCCCCTATTAGTACTTCCTAAAGCTTTTAAAACTCCTATCATTTGTACTCGTTCTAAAATAAGTACTAATAATGCTGTTATCATATTAATACTTGCAATAACAATCATAATAACAATAATAAAAATCACATTATTATCAAATAACTTTAGCCACTCAAAAAGGTTAGAAAAACTACCTAAAATGGTATTCGTTTTTAATAATGGGGTTACTTCTTCTTCTATTTGTAATCCTTTTAACTCTAAAGAATCAAAATTATTTAAAACAACTTCGAAGCCTCCTACCTCATTCTCTTTCCATTTATTTATTCTTTGTACTTCTTTTAAATCTCCTAATAAGATGGTTGTATCAAATTGCTCAAAACCTGTATCATATACCCCAACAATAACAGGCTTTCTCATTTTAAATTTTGTTGCTGATTTTGTTTGAAACCATGTTTGTATAGTATCATTTAATTTCAACTGCAATCGATCTATAATAGATTTTGAAATAAGTATTTCTTTATTCCTTTTTTGATTAAAATTTGGTAATCTTCCTTCAATTAAATAGTTTTCAAAAAAAGAAAAATCATAGTCTTTATTCACTCCTTTAAGAACAATTCCCTGAAAATCTGTTGCAGTTCTAATAATTCCTCCTTTATTAATATAAGGTTGCACTTTTTTTATTCCTTTTATGGAAGAGAAGTTTGGATAAAAGTCTTGATTAATATCTAAAGCTACTGTAGAAACATCTGAATTATTATTGTCATAGTTTGTTATTTGAACATGCCCTTTAAAACCAGCAACTTTTTCACGAATCTTTTGTTTAAATCCAGAAGTTACAGCCACAGATATTAACATTATAGCCATTCCCAAACTTATAGCTACAATTGCTATTTTTATTATTGGAGATGATATACTATTTTTATACTCTTTACCAGCTATTATTCGTTTAGCAATAAATAATTCGTAATTCAAGAAAAAATGTTTTTTAACAAAATCAAAAATACATATTTATTCCTTTCTATAAACATCATTTTTACAATGACTTCTTGTAAACAAACATCTTCTGTTAAAGCACAAGAATTTGCTCAAGAAAATGTTCAAAATACAGTTATAGAAAAAAAAACAGTAGAAACAGGAGCTGATCAAACAAAAACATATATTCCTAGTTTATTTGATAAAAACATTGCTATAGTAGCAAATCAAACTTCTAGAGTTCAAAAAAAATCAAATTATGATACCACACTTACCTCTATTCATTTAGTAGACTATATTCATAATTCTAAACGTATACATGTAAAAAAAGTTTTTGCTCCAGAGCATGGTTTTCGGGGAAAAGCAGACGCTGGTGAAGCTATTAATGATGGAAAAGATATAAAAACAGGATTACCAATAGTTTCTTTATATGGAAAAAACAAAAAACCATCTAAACAACAATTAAAAGGTATAGAGGTGGTTATTTTTGATATTCAAGATGTTGGTGCTCGCTTTTACACTTATATATCTACCTTACATTATGTAATGGAAGCTTGCGCAGAAAACAACATTCCATTAATCGTTTTAGATCGTCCAAACCCTAATGGACACTATTTGGATGGGCCAGTTTTAGAAATGAAACATAAAAGTTTTGTAGGAATGCATCCTGTTCCTATAATTTACGGTATGACCATTGGCGAGTACGGTAAAATGATTAATGGAGAAAAATGGTTAAAAAATGATATTCAATGCGATTTAACCGTAATTCCTTTAATTAATTATACACACAACTCTTCTTATAGTTTACCTGTTAAACCTTCTCCTAACCTCCCCAATGATGCTTCTATTAATCTATATCCTAGCCTTTGTTTTTTTGAAGGTACTAATGTATCAATAGGTAGAGGAACAAATAAACAATTTCAGTTAGTAGGAAGTCCATATCATCATTTAAAAAGACATTATTACATGTTTACCCCCAAACCAAATGAAGGTGCTAAAAATCCAAAACATAATAATAAAGAGTGCTATGGTTATGATTTGTCTGAAAGCAAAAAGTTAAATCATTTAAACCTACAATGGTTACTAGAGTTTTACAATACTCATAAACAGCATTCTAAAGAGAAAAAGTTTTTTACTTCTTTTTTCACCAAATTGGCAGGTACTAAAAAGTTACAACAACAAATTGAAAATGGTGTTTCTGAAAAAGAAATTATAAAATCTTGGGAAGATGATTTAAATACTTTCAAAAAAATGAGAAGTAAGTATTTAATTTACAATTAAAGTTTAATTATTTTTTTTACAATTTGTTGACTATCATTATTCATAATAAAGACATAAATTCCTTTTGTTAAAGAATCAACTATGTTTAATGAAAAAATCCCTTTAAATGAATTAATATTTTTTTTCGATAAAACTAAACTCCCTTTCAAATCATATACCTTAAAATCACCGTTAATAATTCCCTTATGTTTAATATGTAATTCATTACTTATTGGATTTGGAAATATTTGAATATCATTATCTTTTGTAATAGAGTTTTCTATACTTAAGGTTTTAGAATTAGCATATAATCCCATTCTTGGCAACTCATACTTTACTTCAAAATTCTTCGTATGGTCGTATTCTAATCCTTTATCTTTTGCTTCTTTTTCCGAAAGAATAGGGCCACTAAAAACATTTTTATTTTGACTTTCAAATAAAATAGCTCCTCCTCTATTATTTTGAACACATCTATTATTAAATAAAAAATTATCTTTTAAAGAATTAATATGTTGAGTAGACCAAGTTCCCATAATTGCATAATATGATGGCCCTCCTCGTCCATTTGCAGGTGGCATATCTGCTGGTAAAGTAATTCTATTATTCTCTATTAAATTATTTCCACCATCTCCAGAATGAAAACTTACTTCTTGTAAAAAATCATTATTGTAAACAACATTAAACTCTGCCTGGCTTCCTTGAATAGAAAAATGTCTAAGATGAGTAACCTTACACTCTGTAATTAAATTATGAGCACCCAATATAAAGAAATACCCTTGTGCTCCTCCGGATTTATTAAAAACTCCATCTACTTCCGTTTTTTCTATCGTACAATGATTAGAATCTCCTGAAATCCTTATAGGGTGCAAACCACTATTTTTAATTAAAACGTTTTTTATCCAACAATTTTTAGAAGTTTTAATGAATACAGAATTATTCGTATTATCTACCAATTCATGATTTTCTGAAATACCTAAATTCCAATTATATTGGGGCTTGGTATGATACTTTGTTTCTCCCGCTTCTTCATAAGAAAATTTTCCTATTATGGATATATTATAAATGCCAGAATTTTCATTTTTAAAAAAACTAAAAGTACTTCCTGTTTTTAGTTGATTGTAACATTTTACTCCCTCTCTACTTTCTCCCACTAAAGAAATGGCAGACTTCATTTTAATAGAAGTAGTTAATTCATATTCTCTATTTGGTAAAAATATCCAAGTTTTTTTTTGTTGATCTGCTTTTTCAATAGCATCATTAATACCTTTACTACTATAATTTGTTACCGTTATTGCATTTGTATTATTAAAAACTGTTGGTAACGAGAGAATACCTCCTTCTACTCCAGAAGCTATCCAAGAATCAATAGTTGTTGATGGTATTTTTTCTAGTGTTTGACTAAATATCGATGCTGAAAATAGAATTATAGATACAAGTAACAGCTTAATTATAGAAAGTTTCATTGTTTAAGTTATTTTTCACAATTTACAACGCATTATCTATTATTAATATTCTATTCTCGTTAAAAAAATCTAGCAGAGTATTAGATTACTACATGAACCCTTGTTCTTTCATCCAATCGTCTGAATAAATTTTGTCCATATATCGAATTCCATGATCTGGTAATATTATAACCACAAAACTATTTGTATCAAATACGTTTTTTGCTGCGTATTGTCTCGTTGCTTGTATGACTGCTCCTGAAGTATAACCACACAGCAAACCTTCTTTTTTAACCAATTCTCTTGAAGCCAAAGCGGCTTCTTTATCAGTTACTTTTTCATATACATCAATAACATCAAAATCAGTAGAAGTAGGAATTAAGTTTTTTCCCAACCCTTCAATTTTATATGGAGATATTTCCTTAGGATCGAACTTTTGAGTTTCATGATATTTTTTTATTACCGAACCAATAGCATCAACTCCTAATATTTTTATATCTGGATTTTGCTCTTTTAAATACCTCCCTGTTCCAGAAATAGTACCTCCTGTTCCACTAGCAACAATTAAATGGGTGATTTTCCCTTCAGTTTGTTCCCAAATTTCAGGTCCAGTTGTTTGGTAATGTGCTTCAATATTTAATTCGTTAAAATATTGATTTATATAAATAGATTTTGGAGTTTCTTTATGAATTCTTTTTGCTACTTCGTAATAAGATCTAGGATCATCTGGTGCAACATTTGCAGGACAAACATGTACCTCTGCTCCCATTGTTTTTAAAATAGCTATTTTATTTTTAGAAGATTTGTCACTAACTGCTAAAATACACCTATATCCTTTTACCAAGCTTATCATAGCTAAACTAAACCCTGTATTTCCAGAAGTAGTTTCAACAATAGTATCTCCAGGTTTTAAAAAACCTTTTTCTTCAGCGTTTTGAATAATTTGTAATGCTATTCTATCTTTTGCTGATTGCCCTGGATTAAAGGATTCTAATTTTGCATAGAAGTTACCTGGTATTCCTTTAATTATATTTTGTAATTTAACTATTGGTGTTTCACCTACTAAATCTAAAATCGAATTTACTATCGCTCTATTTCTATTCATTCTCTTATAAAAGAAAAACGTTGTTATAAAACAATATTGAGTTTTATAACAACGTTTACATTCACTCAATCGAGCGCAAAAATATAATTATTTTTCTAACTTCTCTTCTAAAGCTAATAAGAATGTATATTCTCTTGCTGTTTCTTTTAATGCATCAAACCTTCCAGATGCTCCTCCATGACCTGCTTCCATATTCGTATGTAAAAATAACATCTTAGAATCTGTTTTTACATCTCTTAGTTTTGCAACCCATTTAGCTGGCTCCCAATACTGTACTTGACTATCATGTAAACCTGTAGTAATTAACATATTTGGGTATGCTTTAGCTACAACTTGATCGTATGGAGAATATGATTTTATATAATCGTAATATTCTTTATCATTCGGATTTCCCCATTCGTCATACTCACCAGTTGTTAAAGGAATACTATCATCTATCATTGTAGAAATTACATCAACAAAAGGTACTGCTGCAATAATTCCATTATATAATTCTGGATTCATATTAACAATTGCTCCCATTAATAAACCTCCTGCAGATCCTCCCATTGCATATAAATGCTCTGAAGATGTATACCCATTATCTATTAAATATTTTGAACAATCAATAAAGTCATTAAACGTATTTTTCTTATTCAACATTTTTCCGTCTTCATACCATTCACGTCCTAAATATTGACTTCCTCTAATATGCGCTAATGCAAAAATAAATCCACGATCTAACAAGCTTAAACGTGTTGTTGAAAAACCATCAGAAACAGTATATCCATAAGAGCCATAAGCATATTGTAAAATAGGCGTGTTCTTATCTATTTTAGTATCTTTTCTATGAACTATAGATAAAGCTACTTTTTTTCCATCTCTTGCAGTAACCCAAATACGTTTACTTGTATAATTATTTTTATCAAACTTACCTCCTAATACCTCTTGTTCTTTTTTAATTTCTTTAGATTGATCTTTCATATTGAAATCAACCACAGAACTTGGAGTAGTCATAGAATTATACGAATATCTAATTACTTCAGTATCAAAATCTGGGTTTGCATATACTCCTGCAGAATAAGTTTCTTCATCAAAAGGTAAGTAATAATCTTCTTTACCATCCCAACGCTTTATCCTTATTTTAAATAACCCATTATTACGTTCTTCTAAAACTAAATAGTTCTTAAAAATTGAAAAGTCTTCTAGTAAAGTATCTTCTCTATGCGGAATTACATCTACCCAGTTTTCTTTTGTTGTTTTACTTTCAGGGGTTTTCATTAACTTAAAATTAGTCGCTCCGTCTTTATTTGTTTTTATATAAAAATGATCGTTATAATGTGCTATGTCATATTCTAAATCACGTTCACGAGGTTGAATAATTCTAAATGTTCCATTAGGATTATCAGCTTCCAATACTTGATACTCGGTAGAAACAGTACTGTAAGAACCTACTACCAAATATTTTCTAGATTTTGTTTTTGTAACAAAAGCACTAAAAGTTTCATCTTTCTCCTCAAAAACTAACACATCTTCTTTAGCATCTGTTCCCAAAACATGCTTAAATATTTGAGCACTACGAAGTGTAACTGGGTCTTTTTTAGTATAAAACAATGTCTTATTATCATTAGCCCATACAGCTCCTCCTGTAGTATTTTCTATTTTATCTGCATATATTTCTCCTGTTTCTAAATTTTTAACTTTAATAAAATATTGCCTACGACTTATTGTATCTGTAGCAAAAGCAGCTAATTTATTATCTGGTGAAACACTTAAACCTCCTAATTGAAAATAATCATATCCTTCAGCTTCTTTATTTACATCGAACATCACTTCTTCAGCAGCTTCTAAACTTTCTTTTTTTCTAGAATAGATAGGATATTGCTGTCCTTTTTCATAACGGGTAATATAATAGTATCCGTTTTTTTTATAAGGTACTGATTCATCATCTTCTTTTATTCTCCCCTTCATTTCCTCAAACAATTCACCCTGAAAATCATTAGTATGTCCCATTACATCTTCAAAATAAGTATTCTCAGCATTTAAGTAATCGTATACTTTTTGAGTTTGAGAATCTTTTTCTGATGCATTTTTTTGCTCATCTGATAAACGCATCCAAAAATAATCGTCTGTACGAATATCTCCGTGCTTTTCTAGTTTCTTTGGTTGTTTTTCAGCTATTGGTGCTGTAATAGTTTTCTCCATCTTTTCGCTTTTGCAGGATGCAAAAATAAGACTTAAAGTAAGACCTACGACAAGTTTTTTTTTCATTTTGTTTGATTTTAGCATTATTAAAATAGTAATTTTGTTCTAAATATAATTTAAAATATAGATTTATGTTCGGTAATATGTCTGGAATGATGGATAAGCTTAAGCAAGCGCAGGAAAAAGTGGAAGAAACTAAAAAACGTTTAAACACTGTCTTAATTGATGAAAATGGAGCCGAAAACAAATTAAAAGTAACTGTTACTGCCAATAGAGAAATAAAAGCAATTACAATTAATAAAGAATTACTAAACGATGCTGAAGAATTAGAAGATTATTTAATTCTTACTTTAAACAAAGCTTTAAAAAGAGCTAACGAAATTAATGAACAAGAAATGGCTATAGCTGCAAAAAGTGGGATGCCTAATATTCCTGGAATGGATTTGTTTAAATAAAATAAGATGAATTCTAAACCAGAAGACTATATGCTACCATGTTTGAATAAAAAACTATTTGGTATCGATTGTCCTGGTTGCGGTTTACAACGTTCTGTAGTATTAGTATCTAAAGGAGAATTAAAAGGTGCTTTTTATATGTTTCCTGCTATTTACACTACGTTTTTATTTATCATAGCAGTAGTTTTTCATTTTGTTTTAAAGAAAAAATCTACTGCTAGATTAATTATTTTTCTAGCTATACTAAACTCGTTAATTATTATTGTAGCTTACATCATAAAAATGAACAAAATATTCATCTAAAAAATATATTATGTTTGAATTTGAAGAAAGAACATTACCAAATGCCACTCCTGTTTTAGTATTAGGTATTTTATCGATATTAACTTGTTGTTGTTATGGAGTTGTTGGTATTATCTTAGGTATAGTAGGTTTGATTTTATATAAAAAAGATAAAGATATATATAATCAAAATCCAAGCGTTTATAATAATTACTCAAATTTGAATGTTGGTTACATTCTATCTATCATTGGTATCATATTAGGTGCCATATATTTATTTTTTATCATATATATTGTATCTGTTTATGGTTGGGAAGTATTTCAAGATCCAGAATTATTACAAGAAATGCTTAATGATTTAGATTAACTACAATTACATTTACTATCTGAATATAAGTATTTTAAAATAGAAAGTAAATGAATTTAGTTATTTTTAAAATTGTTTTAGGTAAAAAACAATACTGTTTCTTATGAGAGTTATAACGCTGCTTTTTTTACTATTCGCGCAATTAATAATTGGTGCGCAAAACTCAGAAAATATTGAAGAAGATGTTGACAAATTTTTAAGAACAAATGATAATGGTATAAGAAAAAATATTATATCAGAATACAAAGATTTAATAGCAAAGACAATTATTAGTGATAAAAACTATAATCGTTTTTATGAAAAAATACATTTTGTAAATAACAAATATTTTTTACTAATTAAAAAAGAGCATACAAGTTTAGGCATTTATAAACTCATTAATATAAAAGGTGTACCTACAATACTTCTTTTTGATAAATACAAGAACTGTACAGCTTTAATTTTTGCTTTAAAAAGTAAAAAAAAATATTTAGTTCATTGGAATAATAATGGTCATTATTTTGATGATACTGCTACTTTAACTGAAGGGAAATTTAGAAACAAAGAATTAGAAGTTCATAGAAATATAATTCATGAATTAAATTTTTTCAACCCCAGTATTCGTTTTTATGTGAAAAACAAAAAAATTGGAATTAAATTAAAAGGACAAAAACTAATTAAAAACGAATGTGATTCTTTATCTATATATGGTAAAATAGCTACCATATACAATTCTAACAAAATAGATTTATACAATTTAAAAGGAAAGTTACTTGCTGAAAATTTAAAAGCAGATTATTCATACTCACGAGATGAGCATCAAATTATTAACTCGCAAAACAAAATGTATTTTATAGATACTTTAGGCATTAAGTATAATAAACCTAAAAAAACACATCTTGTTCCTGGTAATGATTATTATAAGGAAAAACAGTTTGTTACATACTACGCACATAAAAAGAAGATTTTAAAAACCACTATTAATTGTTCTCCTAAATTCGCAACAGACACTGTTAAACTTGAAGATCCATTCTCTTATATTCAAAAAACACCTAGCAAAGAAGATGAATATTTTATAAAAAAAGCGCTTAAAAACAAAAAAAAGTATTTTTCTGAAATAATAAGCTATCAATTTAATAGTGAAATTGATTCTTATTATAGTGACTACATAGAGTTACCTGAAAATTATAAGAAAATACGGTTTATAAACAATAATACTAAACGTATACATTTTGAAAACAACGCCTATTTTTCCCCTTATCATTTAAATCCTAGTTATATCGTTGCTAAGAAATCAAATAAATATGGGGTTTGGGATATAGAAAAAAATAAAATTATAATCCCCTTTAACTATAAAGAAATCGTTATTAAGGAAAGTTGGTTTATGCTTAAACAAAATAAGTTGTATACTTTTTATCCAAATATTGGTTTAAAATCTAAATATAAATACGTAGAGGATTATATAATACAATTCGCAAAATTTAAATACCCTAATGGTAAAAAGGGTTGGGTGGATAGAAATGGTAATGAATATTTTGATTAAGTCAGAGAATAAACTAATGTATCATTATACTTTTATAAGTGGTTATAAAGTATTCTAAAAACAGTTTCCAAAGTAGGTATTGAATCTATAATCTCAAAAACACTCTTGAGAAATAAATTCACTTCATACTTTTGATAAAAAAACGAATACTACTTGCTACAAAACTCCCTGTTTTTCTAATTGATTTTCTTACTAAAATAAATTTCAACAACAACATCCTAAATTTTTACTAGGAAACATAAAATATATTTAATATTCTTTTTAAATATTAAATTTAAAAACTCCTCTTGTAGTTAATAAAAATAATAAAAAAACGAAGCTTAACTTTTTTTATTATTCTATTTTCGTCGTTTATTTTAAACTTAATTTATAATTTTTAGATCGTTAGAAATAACTATGGAGAACGAAAAAAACTGGTTACAATATTATAAAAACAGTTTATCTGATAGTGAAAACTTAGCAATAGATATTGCTAAAATTAAAAACTTATTTCACCAAAACAACTCTGATTTAAGTAATGCTATCATTAATATAAAACAAGCAAATGAGTTATTAGATACAGAAGAACGTAGAATTAATAGATTAAGAGGAGTTACAAAAAAAGATAACTCTAGATGGCGTGAAATAGAAGAAACAAAAATATTAATTGCTCCTTTCCATCTAGAATATCAAACCGATAACCCTAAATTTAAACAGCGTACTATTCATCCTTTTTGGATTACTGCTGTTGTAAATAGATCTGGTCAATTATCAGCCCCCAAAGATTTATTTCCTTTAATTGTTCGTAATTATTTAACTCCAATGGCTGATGTTAAAAATGATTTCATCTTTTCTTCTATAGACACCATATTAGAAGCTAAGGATATTGAAGCTCCTGAAGCTGGGTATGAAGACGAAGTAGTCGGATGGGATGAATATTGGGATTATATAAATGAAGTATTCACAGAAATCACTTATAAAAACCTACAAAACTATAAAGTAGAAAAATATACAACACAATATAAACTTACTTTTTTCTCTATAAGCTCTAAAATTTCAACAGCAAAAAGTATTCTTTTTCTGTACGAAAACTTACTTAAATACGAAGAAGAACTACCCGTTTTATCCAAAATAATAAATCCGTTAACTAAAGAAAAGGAAGAAGCTATTACAGATAATGATTTTCTAAATTACAATCATTTACATTTAGGTCAAATGTCTAACCAATTTCCTTTATCTGTTAGTCAACGTAAAACATTACTTTCTTATTTATCTGCTGAAGAAAGTGCTGTTACAGC